>JAEYNG010000120.1 GCA_023412695.1 Planctomycetota bacterium
CGCCGTCGGTACGCTCACCATCTCCGGCGGCGCGATGCGCCGCAACGGCGGCGCGGGCATCCGCTGCTCAAGCGGCGCCTGCACGATCGCCGACTGCGTCAGCGAGCTCAACGGCACCAACGCCGGCGTCACCGGCGGCGGCATCATCATGGACAACTGCCCGTCAATCTCGCTCCAGCGTTGCGTCTGCAGCAACAACACCGGGCAGGGCGTCCTGTGCACCTCGTCGAGCGGCGTCCCCTCCTCCTTCTCCGCTGTCGAGTGCGTCTGCTCGAGCAACTCGCTCGATGGCATGTCGCTCAGCCACTGCGCCGGCGCGCAGGTCCTCCGCTGCACCTTCTCCTCCAACCTCAACGCCTGGGGCCTTGAGTGCGTCGCGCCCTTCGTCCGCGGCAAGATCGAGGGCTGCTCGTGCACCGGCAACGGCGGCGGCATCCTCGTCGAGGGCACGGGCACGCTCGTCGTCTCCAACTCCTGCTCCGCCGGCCCGCTCGGCTCCATCTCCGCCGCGCAGGGCAACACCGTCGGCCGCCTGCTCGACCAGGGCTCCATCATGTCCGGCGCGTGCGATCCGTACGGCAACATCATCCATTGACCCCGCGGCCAAAGGAGCTCGCCATGCGCCATCCCTTTGCCATCGCCGCCGCCATCGCTTTCACAGCCTGCGCACCCGCCGCGCACGCCCAGCCCACCAACATCAGCCCCGCCAACAAGTGGTCGTGGGGCGAGAACATCGGCTGGATGAACTGGCGCGACGCGGGCTCGCCCCCCGGCTCGCAGGGCGCACGCATCGACACCCACCGCCTCTCCGGTTACGTCTGGGGAGAGAGTGTCGGCTGGATCTTCCTCGGCGACAACGCCCCAGCCTCCGGCGACCATTACGCCAACGTCACCGGCGACGACTGCGGCGTCAACATCGCCGCTAACGGCGACCTCTTCGGCTTCGCGTGGGGCGAGAACATCGGCTGGATCAACTTCGACACCGCCGCCGTCCTCGGCCCCCTTGGCCAGCAGGCCCGCTACGACCATGCCGCCCGACGGCTCCGCGGCTATGCATGGGGCGAGAACGTCGGCTGGCTCAACCTCGACCACCCCGAGCACTTCGTCGGCACCGGCTGCGCAGCCGACTTCAACGGCGACGGCGTACGCGATGTCCCCGACATCTTCGCCTTCCTCTCCGCGTGGTTCGCGATGGACCCCCGCGCCGACTTCGACGGCATGAACGGCATCAATGTCCCCGACATCTTCGCCTTCCTCTCCGCGTGGTTCGCCGGGTGCCCGTAACCCCCGCCCCACGCCTACGCATAGATACCCAGCAGAGACGACATGATTCCTGTGGGAGCCCGCCTCCGCGGCGGACGTCTCTCACACTCCCGTTGCGAAGGAGAGAATCATGAGCACCACCCGCCGGATGCAGGCACTCGCGGTCGCAAGCGTCCTCGCCGCATCGCACGTGGCTGTTGCCCAATGCACGCCCACGCTCATCGGCTCTCACCCCGGCGCAGCCGAGGACGTCCACATCGACGGCACGCTCGCCTACATCACCGACAGCGCAAACGGCATCCGCATCATCGACATCGCCAACCCCGCCGCGCCCACGCTCGTTGGCACCGCCAGCACCGGCTTCGGCCGCGGCGTATACGTCCAAGGCAACTTCCTCTACATCGCCAACGACGGCGCGGGCCTCTTCATCGTTGACGTCGCCGATCCGTCGCAGCCCGTCCTCCGCGGCCAGATCGCCCTCGACCTCGCAGGCGATGTCGTCGTGCACGGCGACCTCGCCTACGTCGTCAACTCCTTCAGCGGGCTCGCCATCGTCGATGTCTCCGACCCCGCCGCGCCCTCCCTCGTCGGCTCGTTCGACACCGTCGGCGCGACGCAGGCCGTCGCGCTCGCGGGCGACCTCGCACTCGTCGTGACAGCCGGCGCCGCCGCGGCTCACAACACACTCACCATCATCGACGTCTCCAACCCGGCCGCGCCAGCGCTGGTCACCGCGTTCCCCGCGCCCGACCGCGCGCACGACATCGCGATCGACGGCAACACCGCATACATCGCCTGTCGGTTCGCCGGGCTCTGGGCCGTCGATATCTCCAGCCCCGCTTCACCGGCCACGCTTGCGATCGAAGACACGCCCGGCTTTGCGCACGGCATAAGCGCGGCAAACGGCCGCGTGTTTCTTGCCGACTTTGAGGGCGGTCTGCGCGTCTTCGACATCTCAAACCCGGCCTCGCCGCAGTTCCTCGGCGCGCTCGCCTCGCCGAGCTTCGCCTTCGCCACAGCTACAACCGATGGACTCGCGCTCGTCGCCAACTTCACCGCCGGTCTCCTCATCGCCGACATCGAGCCCTGCCTCCCGTGCGACGCCGACTTTGACGGCAACGGCCAGCCCGACGTCCCCGATATCTTCGCGTTCCTCGCGGCTTGGTTCGCCGGCGACTCCGCCGCGGACGTGGACGGCGTGCCCGGGGTCTCCGTGCCGGATATTTTCCACTTTTTGTCAAACTGGTTCGCCGAATGCCCCTGAAAAACCATTGACAGCCCGAGCGGATCGTACATTCTAAAGGACCCGCACCTCGCTCCTTCAGGAAATGGCAATGCTGCTCCAACCCGCCGCAATCCTCCTCTCCCTCGTCCCGGCCTGGAGCGGTCCTGATGCCGTGATGTCCGACCTCGCGGCCCCCGCCCGGATGGCGGCCTCGACACCGCCCGGCAGCATCGCCTACGCCGTCGGCGGCAATACATGCAATCTCGGCGATGCGCCGCTCCCGTTCTCGCCGGTGAACGCGGGCGTACATCCGATCTTCGCACAAAACCTCTATCGGCTTCGCAACGGACGCATCGAGCAGATCGGGCTCTCCTGGGCCTTCCACGAGTTCTGTCCGCTCCAGGAATCCAACTGCGCAACCTGCATCCCCGTCCAGTCACCCTGCGCCGCGCTCGGGCCCGGCTGCTCTTCGTTCGACACCTCCAACCTCGCGGGCTCGACACTCGCGCTCGGACCCCGCTCCGAAGTGGACGCCGCGGCCGGCACATATGTCTATCCCAACTCGACGCCCGCGCCCGGATTCCCCGGTGGCCGGATGCTCGTGCACAACGACGACCTGAACCCTGCGATCAACCCGGGCGCCACCTACTTCTCCGAGCTTGTCGTCGTCAGCCCCGCCGACGCCGCCGCCGGCAACAGCACGAACAACGCCTCCCACCGGCAGGTGATCCCGACGACCTTCACAGACGGCGGCTGGAACATCGTGAACGCCGGGTCGTCGCAGTTCGACGGCCAGCCGGCCGTCCTCGCGCTCGCACGCCTCAGCCCCCCGGGCTCGACGCGCACCGCCACGCTCGACATCGAGGGCGACGGCCGCGTGTACGTCGTTTCTACCGCGTGGTACGAGGGCCCGCGCTCCTGGCGCTACGAGTACGCGGTCTTCAACCTGTCCTCCGACCGCGCGATCGGTCAGTTCAGCGTCCCGATCGTGCCGAACCTCTTCATCGATGTCACCGGCACCGACTTCCGCGGCGTGACGCACCACAGCGGCGAGGTCTGGTCCAGCACGCCATGGTCCGTCTCACACATCGTCGGCGACGCGACCGACCATTGGGTCTGGTCCACCGAGTCATTCACGACGAACCCGAACGCGAACGCCATCCGCTGGGGAACGCTTTACAACTTCACGCTGTACGCGGACTCCCCGCCCGCCGAGGGCCACGTGCGGCTCGGCCTCTTCAAGCCCGGCGAGGTCGGCGATGTCTTCGCCGACGCGTTCGTGCCGTCGCAGGCCTGCCCGGCCGACTTCGACCATAACGCCGTGCACGAGGTCCCCGACATCTTCGCGTTCCTCGCTGCGTGGTTCGCCGGCGAAACCACCGCCGACGTGGACGGTGTGCCCGGCCTTGGCGTCCCCGACATTTTCGCCTTCCTCGCGTCCTGGTTCGCAGGCTGCCCGTGATCGCTTGACGCGGGCGGCTTGCGCGTGTCCACTTGGGCATGCGTTATCGCCCCGCGCCCATCCTCCTCTGCGCTCTCCTCCTGCTCGCACTCCTCGCGCCCGCGTCCCCCGCACGCGCGAACGACTGCGCCACCGTCTCTACCTTCGCCGACAGCCTCGCGCCGTCGCGCCTCATCTACATCTCCCCCACCGGCAACAACGCCACCGGCGACGGCTCACAGCAAGCCCCATACGCCACCATCGCCTACGCCGCGGCCCAGGCCACGCCCGGAACCGCCATCCGCCTCCTCCCCGGCACGTACCCCGGCGGCGCGTTCCTCAACAACCTCCGCGGCAACTCCGCCGCTCCTATCTGGCTCGGCGGCGAACCCGGCGCACACCCCCGCCCCATCATCTCCGGCGGCTCCAACAACATCCAGCTCTCCCGCGCCCGCTGGCTCGTCATTCACGACCTCGAACTCACCGGCGCAACCGGCAACGGCCTGAACGCCGACGACGGCGGCGAGGTCGACAACCCCGACGCCGCGGGCCCCATCCTCTTCCGCAACCTCCTCATCCGCGACATCGGCCCCACCGGCAACCGCGACGCACTCAAGCTCTCGGGCATCTACGACTTCGTCATCGACGACTGCACCTTCCGCAACGCGGGCGACGGCGGCAGCCTCATCGACATGGTCGGCTGTCATCGCGGCCTCATCACCCGCTCGCGACTCGAGGGCCGCTGCTCCAGCGGCGTCCAGGCCAAGGGCGGCACCGCCGACATCGACATCCACCGCTGCTGGTTCGAGAACGTCTCCGCCAACCAGGCCCGCGCGTGCAACATCGGCGGCTCCACCGGCCTCGAGTTCTTCCGCCCGCCGCTCTCAACGACGGACCCCAACGCCGAGAGCCGCCGCGTCCGTGTCACCTCCTGCGTCTTCTCCGCCTGCGACAACCCCGTCGCCTTCGTCGGCACGGTCAACTCCGTCTTCGCGCACAACACCATCATCCGCCCGCGCGCCCGTGTCCTCCGCATCCTGCAGGAGACCACCTCCACCGGCCCCTACACCTTCGAGCCCTGCGGCGACAACGACTTCTCCGGCAACCTTGTCTTCTTTGATCGCTCCGCAATCCTCGGCGTCACCAACGTCGGCCCCAACACCGCGCCGACGACCTTCACCTTCGACAGCAACCTCTGGTACGCCTTCAACAACCCCGCGCAATCCTCGCCCGGCCTCCCCGCCCCCGAAGCCAACAGCCTCGTCGGCGTCAACCCTCAACTGCTCGACGAGCCCGCGCAGGACTACCGCCTCGCGCCCGAGAGCCCCGCCGTCGCCGCGGGCCCGCTCCCGCTCCGCGCAACCGCCGATCACACCGGCCGCTGCCTCGCCTCGCCCCCATCGATCGGCGCATACCAGTTCGCCGCGCCCTGCATCGCCGACTTCGACGCCAACACACGCCTCGAGGTCCCCGACATCTTCGCGTTCCTCTCCGCGTGGTTGGCGGGCGACCCGCGCACCGACATCGACGGTGAGGACGGCGTGCAGGTCCCCGACATCTTCGCCTTCCTCTCCGCCTGGTTCACCGGCTGCGGCTGACGCCCACAGCCTCACCCCCCAACCTCGCCCGCGCCCGTCTCCACCGGCGGCAGCCCCCTATCGACGCCCTCCAGCGTATACGGGAACGCAGGCGGCGTCGGGTCATCGTTCACCCCGTCCCGTGGGTCGACCGGCCCCCACTCCAGCTTGCTCGCCCCCAGCAACGTCCCCGTCGCGAACGCCAGGTCCACCAGCGAGATCTGGTAATCCGCGATCGCGCGGATCTCCGACCGCTGCGCATCCGCCAGCTGCGCCGCGGCCTCGAGCACCTCCGTCGTCGTCCGCTCCCCGACGTCGAACTGCCGCTGCTCGGCCTGCAGCGCACGCGCCGACGCGATCGCGTTCTGCCGCGCGGCCATGATCCGCTGCCACGACGCATCAACATTGTCGATCGAGCCCAGCACCTCCTCGCGGATCGCCTGCTCCCGCGCCTCCCGCGTCGCCAGCCGCTGCAGCCGCGCCAAAATCGCCTGGTTCACGCGGGACTTCGCCGCGACGTTCCCCAGCGGGATCTCCCCGCTCAGCGACACCGACCACGACTCAAAGTTGTTGTCGAGCAACTGGTCATTCGCCGACCGCCACGACGCCCCCAGCCCGCCGACGCTGTACTGATAATCCAGCAGGAACGACGGCAGCGCCTGGTTCTTCGCAAACTCGATCGACGAAAGATCCTGCGCAAGCTGCAGCTCGAGCTCCAGCATCTCCATCCGTGTCGCCAGCGCGCGCTGCGCAAGCTCCCGCCCCTCAAACTCGTACCGCACCGGATCGGGCAGCGTCGCCGGCACCACCATCGTCGTCGTCTCGACCTCGAGCCCCTCCTGGTTGATGATCCGCTTGAGCGCGCGCTGCTGCTGCAGCACCGCGTTCTCCGCGATGATGATCGCCTCCAGCCTGCCCGCCAGCCCCGCCTCCGCGCGCACCAGCTCGATCTCCGCGACGTCCCCCGCATCGACGCGCCGCCGCGCTCGCGCAAGTTGCTCGTCCGCCAGCTCGTACTGCTGCTGTGCCACATCCAGCGCACGCCGCGCCGCATCGAGCGCCCAGTACGACCGGTCCGCATCCGCCAGACGCCGGATCACCTCCAGCTTCGTCCGCGCCTGCGTGATCTGATCCTGGTACGCCGCGACACGGATCGCATACGTGTTCACCCGCCGCCCCGCGTTCCGCAGCAGCGGCTGGCTCACCGACACCGTGAAGTCCGCGTTATACGCCGTGTTCAGCGTGAAGAACGGGTTGTTCGTCTCCGACCTCGACTCGAACAGATCGACGCTCACCCGCCCGCCCGTCCGCAGCGGGATGTCAACGCCAGCCCCCGCGAACACCGAGTCCTGCTGATTGCTCGCCGTCGTGT
>JAEYNG010000385.1 GCA_023412695.1 Planctomycetota bacterium
GCGTCGCCGCGTCTGATCGAACATCCCGCGGCGGCCAAACCCGCCGCGTCCTCGTCTTTCGCCCCCGCACAGCTGGGCGTCCCGGGCAGTCAGCGGCCCGGGCTCGACCCGATTCAGGCGGACGGGCGCGTCCCATCACAGGGTCCCGCTGACATCGTTGGAAGGGTTTCCGCATGCGCATCCGCTGGAGAGGTTTCGAGCTTCCGTCCCACGTCGTCGCCGATCCCAAGTTCCAGGGCAACACCTTCGGCCGATTCACGGTCGAGCCCTTCGAGCGCGGCTTCGGCACCACCATCGGCAACGGAATTCGCCGCGTCCTCCTCTCGAGCCTCGAGGGAGCGGCCGTCACCGCCGTCAAGATCAAGGGCGCGCCGCACGAGTTCCACTCCCTCCCCGGCGTCATGGAGGATGTCACCGACATCATCCTGAACGTCAAGGGCCTCATCGTGAAGATGGAGGGCGAGGGCCCCAAGACCCTCACCCTCGCGGCCTCCGGCCCCGGCGATGTCACCGCCGAGCTCATCGAGGGCGACCCCTCCGTCACGGTCCTCAACAAGGACCACGTCATCGCCACCCTCACCGAGAAGGTGGACTTCGAGATGGAGCTGCGCGTCGGCCTCGGTCGCGGCTACGTCCCCGCCAGCGAGCAGTACCGCCGCGACGAGGACCAGGAGATCGGCCTCATCCCCGTTGACGCGATCTACTCCCCCGTCCAGCGCGTCCGCTACAAGGTCGAGGAGACCCGCGTCGGTCAGCGCACGAACTTCGACAAGCTCGTGATGGACATCTGGACCAACGGCACCGTCACCCCCGAGATGGCGCTCGTCGAGGCCGGCAAGATCCTCCGCAAGCACCTCAACCCCTTCGTCCAGTACTTCGAGGTCGGTCGCGAGACCGTCACCGAGGCCGCCGCGGCCGCCGCGGGCGTGGACGAGGAGCTCATCCGCAAGCTCAACCGCCCGATCAGCGACCTCGACCTGTCGGTCCGGGCGAGCAACTGCCTCGAGTCCGCGCGCATCAACACCGTCGCCGACCTCGTGCAGCACACCGACTCCGACCTGCTCAAGGTCCGCTCCTTCGGTCGCACCTCGCTCCGTGAAGTGAAGAAGAAGCTGACCGACATCGGCCTCGACCTCGGCATGAAGCTGCCCGAGGGCGTGACCACCACCATGACCCCCGGCTCCACAGCCGGCGTCTGATCGTTGTTCTTCCTCGGCCGGCTCGCGCCGGCCGGCCGGGGCCCTGTTCGGCGGGTTTGTCCGCACCTTCCCGGCGCATACAGTTCGGCCCGTTTCCCGCCGGCACCCCCGTGCGGCATTTGTTCGAGGAGTGTTTCCAATGCGCCACCGCAAGGGCGGATTCAAGCTCGGCCGCACGACGGCTCACCGCGCAGCCACCATGCGCAATCTCGCCGCCAGCATGTTCGAGCACGGCCAGATCGTCACCACCGTGACCAAGGCCAAGGCTCTCAAGCCCATGGTCGAGAAGATCGTCACCCTCGCCAAGAAGGGCGATCTCCCCTCTCGTCGGCGTGTCATCGCCATCCTGGGCCGGGATCGTCTCGGCTTCGACTGGATGTGGCTCCCGAAGAAGGCCAGCGACGAGGAGAAGCAGTCCGTGGACGCGCTCCGCGACCGGGCGTCGAAGTTCTTCGACATCCCCGACTCCGCGGAGGTCGAGCGTAACCGCTACGGCGAGCTGCGCAAGGCCCCCAAGCTCGTCAAGCACATCTTCACGAACGTCGCGCCCCGCTTCAAGGACCGGGCCGGCGGCTACACCCGCATCGTCCGCCTCGGCAAGCACCGCATCGGCGACGGCTCCGAACTCGCCCTCATCCAGTTCGTCGGGGCCGAGGAAGGTCCGGAAATCGGCGGCCGTCCCAGCACCCGCCGCCGCCAGGCCGATCGTCGTCAGGCCTACGCCGCCAAGGCCCGCAAGGAAACCAAGGCCGCTGCCTGACTTACGTCTCCCGTTCAAGCATCCAAAGGCCCGGGCCGATCGTGCCCGGGCCTTTTTTTCGTGTTTCCCCGCGTATATTCGGTCCGGGTTTGGCCGCAACCGGGGAGGTGTGCTACGGTATTCTCAGGGCTCCGGTGCCGCGGTGGTCGCGGTGTTGCCGGGCCTCTGCTCAAGGCTCCGTGCCGCGTTCGCGGCCGGGCGTGTTCACGGGAGTCGATCGATGAAGAAGTCCATCTTTGGTTTCGGCGCTATCTGCTGCGTTTCCGCCCTCGCCCTCCTCGCCGGATGTCAGAAGAACGGCGAGTGCTGCGGCAACTGCAAGGAGACCGCCGCGGTCGCGAAAGACGGCGAGGTGACCCCCGCCAGCGCGAAGACCGGCACCTGCTGCGCCGAGAAGGCCGCCTGCTCGGAGAAGAAGGCCTGCTCCAGCACCTGCACCGAGAAGAAGGCCGGCGAGTGCCCGATGAGCAAGCAGCAGAACTGATCCTCATCTCCACGAAGTAACGCAAGGCCCGTCGGCATGTCCGGCGGGCCTTGTCTTTTTTGTCCCGCGTGTCAACCGCTCCGCCGCGCGACTTTGAACTCGCACTTCCCCTACACTCCGCCCCGATGCTCGAATCACTCAACCAGCTCGAAGCCGCCGCGACCGCCGCGCTCAACTCCGCGACCGATGCCGCCGCGATCGAGCAGTGGCGTATCGAGTACCTCGGCACGAGCGGCAAGATCAAGGCCGCCCTCGGCGCGGTCAAGGACGTCCCGAAGGAGCAGAAGCCCGCGTACGGCCAGCGCGTCAACCAGATCAACGCCGCCCTGACCGACGCCTTCAAGGCGCGCCAGGCCGAGCTCGGCGCGGGCCGCCCGCAGGCCGCCGCCGGCATCGACATCACCGAGCCCGGGCTTGCGTACTCGACCGGCCTCGGCCGCCGCCACATCATCAACCGCGTCCGCGACGAGCTCGTCGAGGTCTTCGCCCGCATGGGCTTCGATGTCGCCCAGGGCCCCGAGCTCGAAGACGACGAGCACAACTTCGTCCGGCTCAACATCCCGCCCGAGCACCCGGCCCGCGAGCCGATCGACAACTACTACATCGACGACCCCGCGACGACGAAGACGCCGCGGATGCTCCGCAGTCAGACCTCGACCGTGCAGATCCGCGTCATGCAGTCCACGCGTCCGCCGATCAAGGTCGTCGCCCCCGGCCGCGTCTACCGCCCCGACCCCGTCGACGCGACGCACAGCTTCATGTTCCATCAGATCGAGGGCCTCTACATCGATCGCGGCGTCTCGATGGCAGACCTCAAGAGCACCCTCCTGCACTTCGCCAAGGGCTACTTCGGCCCCGATGCCGAGATCCGCCTCCGCCCCAGCTACTTCCCCTTCACCGAGCCCTCCGCCGAGTTCGACATGAAGATCCGCCTCCGCCCCGACCAGCCTCCCCGCTGGATCGAGCTCGGCGGCTGCGGCATGGTCGACCCTGCGGTGCTGGAAGCGTGCAACATCGATCCCGAAGAATGGACCGGCTTCGCCTTCGGCTTCGGCATCGAGCGCCTCGCCATGGGCAAGTACGGCATCCCGGACATCCGCATGCTGTTCGAGAACGACCTGCGGTTCCTGCGGCAGCTCTAACCCGCCCACGGTACACTGGCCGCAACGATCCGCATCGAGAAGGGAATCGAATGAGCCAGTTCAACAACATGCCGCCGACGTTCGGTGAGCCCGAGTTTCCGCAGGCGGTTCCGACTTGGCCAAAGGCCGTCGGAATCATCAGCATCGTTTGGGCCAGCCTTGGCCTGATCTGCAACGGGTGCACTGCTCTCTCATCGCTTCTCCAGCCCATGCTCTTGAACATGGTGCCGCCTGAGCAGCAGCAGCAGATGCAGCAGCAGATGGCCGGGCAGAACACGGCGGTCTCGATCGTTCTGGCTGTTGTCGGGTTCCTGCTCAGCTGCCTGCTTCTCTACGCTGGGATCCAGCTCGTGCGCTACCAGTGGCCCGCTCGCGCACTGCATTTGGGATGGGCAGCGCTTGCACTGGTCATCGGTATCGTCGGTGCCGTCGTCGGCTTCGGGCAGATGAGGGCGCAGGTGGCCGCCCAGATGCAGCAGATGCAGAACGATCCGAACATGGCCGGGAATGCTCAGCAGATGCAGGGTGGCATCGAGGCATTCGCATACGGAATGTACGGCTGTATGGTGTTCTTCATGCTCTCCTACCCGCTGTTCATTCTGATCTGGTTCGGCCTGATCAAGACCCGCCGGGAGCAGATGGGCACACCCCAGGAACTCGTCGCGTGACCTCGGGTCCGACCGCGCTCCTCCTCGGTCTGGACATCGGCGGCACGAAGATCGGCCTGTGCATCGGCAACGCCGCGGGCGATGTCCTCGCGCACGAGTCCATCCCCACCGACCATGCCAAGGGCCCCGAATCTATCCTGACTGACTGCCGGGCTCGTCTGCTCGCGATGCTCGTCCGCGCGGCCGGTGACGCCGCCGTCCCCGCGGCGTTCGGCGCATCCTGCCCCGGCCCGCTCGACTACGCCCGCGGCCGCTTCCTCGACCCGCCCAACATGCCGCGATGGCACGGCTTTCCGATCCGCGACTGGCTCGCGGCCAGCTTTCCGTGCCCCACCGCGTTCATGAACGACGCCAACGCCACCGCGCTCGCCGAGCACAAGTGGGGGGCAGCCCGGGCCGCGACCACCGCCGTCTACCTCACCATGAGCACCGGCATGGGCGCGGGTCTCATCATCGATAGCCGCCTCTACGAAGGCCCCCTCGGTCTTGCCGGCGAGATCGGCCGCATCCGCCTCCGCGATGATGGCCCCGTTGGTTTCGCCAAACGCGGGAGCGCGGAGGGTTTTCTCTCCGGTCCCGGCATGGTCCAGCTCGCCGAGCAGGAAGCGCTCATCTGCATCCAGCGCGGCGAGGCCTCGCGACTCCGCGAGATCGTCGAATCGGGCACGAAGATCCGCGCCGAGGACCTCTGCGCCGCCGCGGCCGCGGGCGATACCGCCGCGCGGCGCGTCACCGACCGCCTCGCCACCGAGCTCGGCCGCCTCTGCACGATTCTTTCCGACATCCTCAACCCGGACGTCATCGTCCTCGGCACCATCGGC
>JAEYNG010000243.1 GCA_023412695.1 Planctomycetota bacterium
ATCTCATGGTTCCAGAACTTCCGCCGCCTGTGCATCCGCTACGAGAAGTCCGCGATGCTCTTCCAAGGCTTCCTGCACCTGGGGTGCTCGATCATCCTGCTCAAACAGGTTTACGGATAGCCTCTAGGACGAATGCAGATCAACATAAATATTCCTGTTAAGAACTCATTCTTTACATGCACAAAACTCGCTTTGGGCAGCACAGAAAAACGATCTCCCCAATGTTCGTACTGCTGCGCAATAAGTCATTGCCAGCGCGTCACAGAATAGACGTCGCACCCCATTAAAGCCTGCACATCTGTCGTGCACACAAGTGCAAAGCCGATTATCGCATTCAGTTCGCAACCCGTCATCGCTGTTACAAGTTGAATAGCAAGTATCGTGTTCACCACAGCAGGGATTGAAAGAGAATCCGAACGGATTTTCAGGGACCAAGTCGCCCTCGCTTCCGCAATGGCCAGTTGCGGGGGATGGTGGACGCACGACCTGCAAGAGTCTGCCATTGCACTTTCTATAGATCGGGCAAGTTTTCTCGGGTGTAGGAGTATTGATCAAATCCTGCCATGGATCGGTAAATGGCTCACCGCCGCGACAGTCATAGCACTTCAAGCCGCTAGGGTCATGCAGATCAATCGGCGCAGAACGTGCGTATTGAAGCAAACTCTTTCCATCCACATACCCCAGCGGATCTCTCCGTGTCCACCTTCCCAGCCCGAAGTGCAGGACGCGGTGCCGGACGTGCGCGAGCTCGGGGATATACCCATCGTGCTCGTAGCCGGCGCAGCCCTTGCGGTTGGCGAGGCCGGACGCCGAGAGCTTCCACCTCCCGCCCGCGGTGGCCTTCGCGTAGCTTGCCACGAAGATGTCCTCGTCATCCGCGTCAACGTCGCCGTCCTTGTCAAGGTCGGCACGACTGATGACGCCGTCGTCGTAGTCTTCGTCGAACGCGTCGCTGTCGCTGCTGTTGATCACCCCGTCCTTGTTGTGATCACCGGGCGTGAGAAGGTATGGGACCCCATATGCCCGG
Organism: Planctomycetota bacterium; assembly: GCA_023412695.1. Lineage (GTDB taxonomy): Bacteria > Planctomycetota > Phycisphaerae > Phycisphaerales > UBA1924 > JAHBXL01. The sequence goes on from JAEYNG010000243.1 coordinate 1,028, forward strand.
TACTTGTCCCATTCCTGGACCTCGCCGGCGTGATCGAAGACCGCCGACACGTCCCCACGCCAGTTCTGGGCGTAGTAGGCCCGCTCCTCCCGCGTGCCGTCACTAGCACCCGTCCACCCTGAGTTAATGTCGCGGTCTCTGATGGCCACGGTGTCAATGTAGCTGCTACCACCGCGGCCCGCAAGGGCGGGGTTGTTTCGGGCGTTGTCGTCGTTGGGCGGATGGGGGGATGCGGATGTGTCAGGCTCGCCGCGGAGCGATCAGCAGTCGTGCGAGCAGGACGATGAGCAGGCCGGGGGCGAGCCAGACTTCCTGGCGCTCGATGAACCCCATCCAGTACATCGGGGCGGCGATCCCTATGCACGCCCAGAACACGCGCATCGCGCGTCGGTTATCGCCCGCGGGCTCCGCGTTCAGCGGCGTCATCCGCAGCCACACATACGCCGGGAACACGAGCCCGTAGAAGGCCATGAACGAGCGGTAGACGACCTCGCGGGCTTCGAGGCCGGCGTGCGAGGGGAGGAACGCCGTTGCAAATGCCGCCGCGCCGGCGACGACCATCGCGAACCCCAGCCGCGCCGAGCCCCACCGCCCGACCGATTCCTGCGGGTTCGCCCGCGCGTGCACGGTGCAGGTGTACGCGAGCTGCTGGGCGATGTGGGTCGCGATGAACACCGCCCCCGCGTTCACTGCGCCCGACCCGTCGATCACGCCCATCGCCCATCCCGCGTACATGAGCGTGACCACGATCATCGCGAGGAAGAACGCCCCGAACCCGAGCGAGAACGCCGCCCGCGCCTGCCCGCTCGAAAGCCGCTGGCGCGCAAGGTGGAACGTCGGATCGAGGTAGGGGCACAGCGCAAAGCCGAACACGCACACCGGCGCGAGCCACACGAAGCCGGGGTCATTGGTCAGCAGCACCGGGACATCCGCGCCCTCGCGCGAAAACGCGGCCGCCGCGAGCGCGATCGACACGCCCCACGACAGCAGCGCGAGCCGCCGATCAAGCCCCAGCGCGAGCCCGGCCACGAGCGCGACGACCACCAGCACGCGCCCGTCTCCTGGTGCGAGCCCAACCAGCCCGGCGCCCGCCCCCCCGGGGGGCATCAGGTATGTCCCGAGGAACCACAACTGGAACACGACCGTTACCAGCCGGAACCACTCAATCGCTCTCGCGTGGCGCGCTACGAGTCGCTCGCTCGCGCCCTCGCGCAGCGTCCACCCCATCGCCGCCGCGCCGATGACGTTGGGCAGCGCGAACACCACCCACCCCATCAGCCCGAAGTCGCGCACGAGCAGCACCGGAAGGAACATCCCGATGCACCATGTCCAGGAGCAAGCGAGGTACGCCGCCCACGACACGACCTCGACCGCCGCGAGGCTGCGCGGGCCGGGCGCTGGGCGTGTGCCTGGTTCGATGAAGTGCAGCCGCGCGTTCACGCCGCGAGTGTATCGCTACGCAGTGGCCGAATCCGACGCCTCCGCCCGGGGCGGCGTCTTCCGCTCCGCCTTGTTCTTGTGGTGCGTCTTCGGCGTCACGTGGAAGGTTGCGCTGCAGCGGCCGACGCGGCGCTCGCGGTCGGGCGTGCTCCCCAGCTTGCCCGCCTTGCCGATCATCTGGACGATGTCGAGATCGACGGTGATGTTGAACTCGCCGCGGTGTGCGAGGTGGGCCTGGATGTCGTCGCGCGGGGTGATCCGGTACAGCGCTGGCCCGAAGCAGGGGCGGAGGAAGCGGTAGGTCAGCTCCTTGCACACCACCGTGTAATCGCCGCCGCACACGCCGAAGACGTACATGCCGCCCGCGATCTCCGAGTTCCCAAGCAGCGCGGCGCCCGCCATCGCGTTGTACCAGTTTCGGTTGAACCGCCGGAACGGGAGCACCGCCTGGAACGTGTTCCCGTCCACCCGCTTCATCTTGATGCCGCTGCGGAAGGCGAAGGGGAGCCAGATCAGGCTGCACACGCGGTGCCAGAAGTTGTTGCGAGTGGAGAGGCGGGAGAGGAAGGCCTCGATGCGGTCGAACAGCGTCTTCTTCTTGCGGCCCTTGGCGGTCGGGTTCGCGGTCGCCTTCTGCTCGACATCCGCGAGCGGCTGGTCCGACGCCGCGGGGTGCGGGGCAGAAGAGCTCAGGTCGCCCGCGGCGGGCGCGGGTGCTCCGATGGCGGGCTCGGCGTTGGATGCAGCGGACGGGCTCACCGTACAGGTTCCTCCCTGAACTGTCTCATGATATCCGTCCTTGCCGCGCCGCTGCCAAGGTCAGACCCCTTCCGGGACAAGGTCGAACCACCCCTTGCTGTTCGCACGCACTCTGAAAAGCGGTTCACCCGGCTCGTGGTCAAGGCACAGCACCCAGCCGCGGGCCGCCGCCTCTGAGAGGAGCCAGCGGCGGGAGATCATGGAGGTGTAGGGCTCGACGTCGTATGCGAGGGAGTAGGCGGCGCCCAGGTGGGCCGCGGTCGGCATCACGTCCGGCGTGAAGACGATTGTCCGCCCCTTGCCCTTCGGAGCGTCCGGCTCGGTGAATTTCACCGCCTGCTGCCCCCAGGTGTGCCCCGGCACGTTGAACACCGACACCCCGCCGCCCGGCCACAGCTCCGTCTCGCGCAGCGCAATGGGCGCAACCGGCAGCTCGTCCCGGTCCGGTGTATACCCCGGGGCGAACGGGCGCGGCGAATCCACCAGCCGGAGCTGCGGCACGACCGGGTACAGGTGGTCGGGGTAATAGGTCTTGGTCATCACCGAGCGGTTGGCGATCGCGTCGCGCCACTCCCGCTCCTGCACGTACAGCGCCGCGTTCGGGAAGCTGCGCTTGCACCCGCCGCGCGACGCCGAGCCGCCGCCCCCGTCGTCGCCTGTCCAGTCCGGCGTCTCGCCCTGGTGCAGCAGCCGAGTGAGCCCGCCGGCGTGGTCGAAGTGCAGGTGCGACACAACAACCGCGTCGATCGACTCGGGCGCGACGTTGACCTCCGCGAGCGCGGTCAGGATCGAGCGGTCCTCAAGCTCGAACACCTCGCGCATCTTCGGCTCGAGCTTGTCCCCCGTGCCGACCTCGACCAGCACGCGTCGCGGCGAGCCCGCGGGCACGTCGCCCTCGGCGTCGAGCAGCAGGCAGTTGTGCTGCACGGTGATGCGGCCGCGATCGTCGGCGGGGACCTGTTTCGACCAGACGACGCGCGGGATGAGCCCGAACATCGAGCCGCCGTCGAGCTTGAAGCGCCCGGCGCGGAGCAGCCTGAACGAGTATCGGGTCGCGGGAGGGATCATGTCGATCTCAGAAACGGAAGGACGCGGTGAAGCCGACGAACGGCGTGGGGTCGGTGTTGTCCTCGACGAGCTCGTTGCCGTCCTCGTCGTCGAGCGAGAGCTCCTGCCAGACGATCGCGCCGCCGTAGAGCGCGAGCGTGACGCGGTCGGTCGGCTTGTACGTGACGCCGAGGGTGATCGGCACGCGCTCGTCGCGGGCGATGCCGCCAGAGATCATCGCATCGTCGTCGAGCCGGAAATCCCGGGACTCCCACGCCGCGCCCAGCGACATCGACCACTTCTCGTCGATCATCGTGTGGAGCCTGAGGCCGAAGCCCGGGCCGGAGGTCGAGAGGGTGACGCGGGAGTTCACCTTCCACTCGAAGCCGATGATCGGCAGGAACAGGGCGTTGTCCACGAAGCCCGTCTTGGCCATCA
>JAEYNG010000309.1 GCA_023412695.1 Planctomycetota bacterium
GGCCCGCAGTGCTCCAGCGTGTCGAGCAGGCCCCAGCGGAAGATGCGACGCGCGGGCGTCGAGGCGGGAAGTTCGCCCGAGCCGCCGGCGCGTGCGCCGACCAGCTCCCACATCAGCCCGTAGGGCAGGTGCATCGTCGAGAGCGCCTCGACGGACCCGCGCACGGTGCGCCCCCACGGGCCGGGGCACTTCATGGAGCGCGTGGTGAGCTGCACCGCGCGCCAGAGCGCGGGGTCGAAGAGCTCGACCTCGTCGCAGCGGACCTTCTGCACGCGCACGCCGCGGACCGAGGTCTCCGACGCCGCGAGGATCTCCGCGCGGGAGCCGTTCTTGAGCGTGATGGACCGTGCCGCGCGGCCCTTACGGCCGTCGGCGACAAGCCCGGCGAGGGCATCGTGCTCGAACAGGCGCGTGAGGTGCTCATGCATGCGTCGCGACTGCTCGAGCGAGCCGCCGAGGATGCGCACCTGAACGCCCGGCTTGAAGACGAGGTCGAGCATCGTGGCGACCGCGCCGAGGAACGTCTTGCCCCCTCCGCGGTTCGCCCAGACAACGCAGTCGGGCGGCGCGCCGGGGACGCTCCCGGGCTCGGGCGGCGGGGCTGCGAAGTCGCGCCCTTCGAAGAAGGTGTGCGCGAGGTAATCGAGCGGCGCGGCAGAGCCATCGGTTGTCGCGACTGACGGGACCGAGATTCCGAGCGCGTGCCGGAGCATCGCCGCGAGCGCGGCGGGGTGCTCCGGCGGACGGCCCGGGTCGATGACGGACGGGTTGAAGGACGGACTGATCGGAACGGCGTTGATGGTGATGGGCGTGAGGCGTTCGTCGCGCGGCGCGGGTTCGCGGCGCGCAAGCGCGTTGGTGCTGGTCATGTTCCCCCCTTTGAGGTTTCAGGCGGTCGGCGAGTCGAATGCGAAGGCGGCAGCAGGGATGGGTGAGGCGACGTGCGCGGCCGCGGCGGCGGCAAGCCTGGCCAGCGGCGCACGCGTGAGGGCGCGTGTGCCCCGGGCGTCGTTGGCGCAGCGGCGCAGTGAGTGGTCGATCGCGGCCTTGCGTGCCGGCGCGAGCGTGCGCATGAAGCGAGCGTCGAGCAGCCGCCAGGGCTGCACACGCGCAGCGCGGAGCACGTGCAGGAGCGCGGCGTCGCGGCGAGAGGGTGGCACGGGTGTGCTGCGCATCCCCGCGGCGCGGAAGAAGCCGGAGAACGCGCCCATCTGCGCCACCGCCTCGGTGCGGGGCGTGAGCGGCGCGCGGAGGTAGGCGCGGACGAGGGCGGCGGCGAGGCCGAGGGAGCGGTAGCGCGGATCGACGATCACGCGCGAGATGCACCGGAGCTCGCGGTTGAGGCGCTCGGCGCGCCGGCGCGGGTCGGGGCCGTCGAAGCGTCCGGGCCAGAGCCCGTCGCGCCAGCGCGCGTTGAGCACCGGCCGGGAGACGACGAGCACGCCGACGGTCCGGCCTTCGTGCGTTGCGCGGAGGATGCGGTCGAACGTGGCCGGCGGGCCGGCGCGGTAGTGATGTCGGGCGAGCGCGGCGTAGTCGGCGCGCGTACCGGGAGCGATGGCGCAGCGGATCCCCATGAGTTCCCCCTTTCGAGTGTGGGTCGGTTCGTGATGGTCAGTCGAGGTCGATCACGGTCCAGCCGGGCAGTGCGCGGGCGGCGCGGATGAGCTCGTCGCGCGAGGTTGCGCCGACGATCGGGGCGGCGCGGGCCGCGGCCGTTGCGACGCCGAGCGCGGTCGGCAGGTCGAGCCCCGCGCCGAACTCGTCGGCGATGAGTGTCTTCCGGCGCGGCGTCGCGCGGTGCACACCCAGCGCAAGGGCGAGCCGCCAGCGCTGGCCGTCGGAGAGCCGGCGCGCGGGCGTGGCGAGGAGCGTCGCGTCAGACAGGCCGGCGCGTGCGAGGGTGCGGAGTGCATCGGGGATAGGCCCGTGGAGCAGGTCGATCGCGGTGCGCGGGTCGTTAGCCAGCGGCCCTGGGTCGATGCGCCGGGCGCGGTGTCCGAGGGCGCGGGCGATGAGGCGGAGGGTGGTGGACTTGCCCGCGCCGCTCGGCCCCGCGAGCAGGATCGACGGCGGGGATGCGGCGCGGAGGAGCCGCAGCGCACGGGCCGCCGCAGCGCGTGAGGTCGGCCGGGTGTGCCGTGTATAAGAGGATTGCGTTTCGGCGGGCGAGAGGCCGAAGGCGGCCAGGGCGCGGAGCGTTCGTGTCGAGCAGGTGCGAGGCATCGGTGTTCCCCCCAAGAGTGAGTGTGATGAGTCGATCGGTGGTCAGCCGGCGGCGCGCAGGTGCGTGTGCGCCGCCCATTCGTCGGCGCGCTGGCGGATCGTCGCGGCGGCGGCGCGGATGCTGTAGTACCCGAGCCTGGAGCGTGACGCCGCCTCGCGCATGGTGAGGCCCTCGATGAAGACGTGCTGGGCGGCGGCGCGCAGCGCGGGCGGCCAAGAGTCGGGCCAGTCGATCCGCGGCCCGCCGCGGGACGCGCTGGCGGCGGGGCTGAGCGCGAGGCGATGGGCGACGACATAACGGAAGGCGGTGGACTCGGTTCGGCGGAGGAGTCGCCGGATCCGCCCCCGGATACGGTGGCGGGTGAGCCCCGTCAGCCGGGCCAGGTGGGCGACGCTCCGCCCCGCGCCGAAGAGCTCGCGGACGAACGCGGCATCGTCCGGCGGCAGGAAGTCGGCGAGGGTGAGGAGATGCCGCGAGGCGTGCGAGGGGACCGCGCCCGACCGTCGGGATTTCCGAAAAGAAGTAGAAAGTGAGAGGTCGGGCTTGCTTTTGGTATTGGTACGGTTTACTTTGGTTGTGCGGCCTGTGTTTGGAAACGGAGGTGTCATGTGGGATCCTCCCAGCGTGACTTCAAGGCAGAGTTTGCTCACGAGTGAACAAAGATACCGTAGACTATCCGAACATGCAAGGAACTTATACGGATTTCGATAGGAAATTTTGTGGTCACCACTCAAGTACAATCGGATAGCACCACGAACAAGGGGGCCCGCCTCGGCGAGCTCCTTCGCGCCGCACGGCGGCGCAAAGGCCTGACTCTGCAAGAGTTAGCCAACGCGGCCGGGTGCGCCAAGTCCTATCTCTCCCAGCTCGAGACCGGCTTCCGGCCGGCGGCGGGGGCGAACCATGACCTCCTCGCGCGGCTGGAGCGGGAGCTTGGCCTTTCCAACGGCGAGCTGGTCTTCGCGGCGCAGTGGGAGGCGACGCCGGGGCCGGTGCGGCGCGAGCTTGCGCGGGTGGAGGCGGGGCGCAAGGCCGCGGCCGAGCAGTTGCGCGAGCTGTTGCTCGCCGCGCGTGTCGGCGCATCGGGCGGCGGGGGGCTCGACGAGCTGCACCGGAGCGGGCGGCTGCGGAGACTGATCGACCGCATCGCGGGCGAGGAGACTTCTGCGGTCGCGGTCGCCCGCGGCTCGGGGATCACCACCCGCGGGCTGGAGACGATGGCCCGCGCGGTAGAGGTGCCGCTGATCAACTCGGTCGCGGCGGGGTATCCCTGCGACTTCACCGACCTCGGCTACCCCGCGCGCGTCGCCGACGAGTACGTGCGCGTGCCGGATGTGCAGGACGCCGACGCCTTCGCCGCGAGGGTGGTGGGGGACTCGATGATGCCCGAATATCGCGAGGGGGACATCGTCGTGTTCAGTCCCGCGCGACAGCGCAAGGGCGGGGTGGGCTGGGT
>JAEYNG010000364.1 GCA_023412695.1 Planctomycetota bacterium
GTCCGGGACGTTCCAGATGCCCGAGCCGAGACCGATCAGCCGCTCCTGGCAGTAGGCGTGGCTGATGTTGGAGCCCTCGGAGACATCGAGCTTGGCGCACAACTTGCGCACAAAGGAGGGTTCGACATAGTCGTCCGCGTCGAGGAAGACGTAGAGGTCGTGCTCCGGGGCGAAGGCATCGGCCGCGCGGACGCCGGCGTTGCGGGCCGCGGGAAGACCCGCGTTGACCTGATGGACAACGTGCACCCGGTGGGGGCCGTCGGCGGGCTCGGCGAGTCTGCAACGATCGCAGGCGGCGGGAGTTACGCCATCGCTGGAGCCATCGTTGACAACGATCACACGGACGTCCGCGGCCTCCTGTGCGAGGGCGGACCGGACCGCTTCCTCCACGAACTGGCCGTGGTTAAAGCACGGGATGATGAACGCCACCCTCGGGGCGGCGGGGGTCTTCGGCACGACCGACGATAGACCCTGAATCCGCGGGTGACCGCCCGGGGGCGCTGGAGTATGGCGGGTGAGCGGGCCATACTTCACCCACACGCGATGCAGCCCTTCTGGACCTTTGCAAGGCGGATGCTCCGGTACCGATGGCTGGTCGCCGCGGCGATGGTGTTTGCGCTGCTCTCGGCCGGCGGGCTGGGGGCGGGGCTGCTGGGCATCAAGCCTGTGCTGGACAACATCCTGGGCTCGGGCGGACGCGAGCCCAAGACACTGCCGGAGCTTGCGACGGGGTGGAACTCGGATCTGCCGGGGTGGCTGCCACGGATCCCGGCGGGGGTGATCGATGCGCTGCCGTCGAAACCGTTCGACGCGGTGCTGTGGATCATGGTCGCGCTGGGGTTGCTGACGGTGATCGGCGCGGCGTGCAACTTCATGCACGCGTATCTGTCGCTGACGGTGATCTCGCGGACGATCGCGAACATCCGGCGGGAGACGTTCCACCGGGTCATTCACCTGCCGCTGAAGACGGTGCTGAAGTCGGGCCCGAGCGACCTGGTGAGCCGGATCGTGTATGACACGGCGGGGCTGGGCGCGGGATTCAACGCGCTGCTGTCGCGGGCGGTGGCGCAGGTGACCAAGGGCGTCGCGGCGATGTGCGCGGCGTTCTGGTTTGACTGGCGACTGGCGGGCGCCGCGCTGTTGATCGCGCCCGCGCTGGCGGTGGTGATCCGGAAACTGGGCAAGCGCATCCGGCGCGCGTCGAGATCGGCACTCGAGGGGCAGGCGGGGCTATATCACGCCGCGGGCGAGGCGCTCGGCGGGCTGCGGGTGGTGAAGGTGCACGCGAACGAGCGGGCGGAGGCGGGACGCTTCCACAAGATCAACAAGCGCGTGGTGTCGCAGGAGTTCCGCGTGCGGACGGCGCGCGCGCTGGCGAGTCCGTTGATCGAGACCCTGACGCTGTTCATCCTGGGCGCGCTGGCGGTGGTGGCGATCAAGACGATCCTCGACAGGCACCTCGAGCCCGAGACGTTCATCATGGTGCTCGGCTCGCTGGGGATCGCTGGGGCGAGCCTGAAGCCGCTGACGGGGTTGTTGAACGACATCCAGCAGGCTTCGGCTGCCGCGGGCAGGCTGGAGGAGCTGCTGGGGCTTGAGACGGAGCCGGGTCATGACCGGACGCTGCCGAAGATGCCGCCGGTGAAGACGAGCGTGGCGTTCGAGCGGGTTGTATTCACGTATCCGGGCGGTTCGTCGCCCGCGCTGCGCGACGTGTCGCTGACGATCCCGCACGGGTCCACGTATGCGTTTGTCGGGCCGAACGGGTGCGGGAAGACGACGCTGCTGTCGCTGATCCCACGGCTGTTTGATCCGGAGTCGGGGCGGGTGCTGATCGACGGGCGCGATGTCGGGGAGTTCAACATCCGCTCGCTGCGGCGGCAGATCGGCGTGGTGACGCAGGACACGGTGCTGTTCCGCGGCACGATCGCGGACAATATCGCGTACGGCGCATCGTGGAGCGGCGATGCGGCGGCGATGGAGCAGAAGATCCGCGCGGCGGCGCGGATGGCGCGGGCAGAAGAGTTCATCCTTGCCAAGCCGGGCGGGTATCAGTTCGAGATCGGCGAGCAGGGCGCGGGGCTGTCGGGCGGGCAGCGGCAGCGCATCTCCATCGCGAGGGCAATCCTGCGGGACCCGGCGATCCTGATCCTCGACGAGGCCACGAGCATGGTGGACGCGGAGTCCGAAGCGCGGATCGCCGAGGCGGTGGCGGAGTTCGTGTCGCCGAAGGGAGACGCGGCGGGGACAAGGCCGCGGACGTGCCTGATCGTGGCGCACCGGCTTTCGACGGTGCTCGCGGCGAATCAGATCGTGGTGATGGATGAGGGGCGGATCGTGGACTGCGGGAAGCACCCGGAGCTGCTGGCGCGGTGCGACCTGTACCGGTCGCTGGTGAGCAACCAGTTGATGGGCGGGCGCGAGGGGTAATGGCGCGTGCGGAGATCGCAACGATGAGCGAACTCTCGATGATTCGGCGGCTGCTTGTGTACTCCGACTGGGCGAACGGCCAGGTGCTGGACGCGGCGGCGGCGTTCAGCGATGAGCAGCTTGATCGCGGGCTGGAGATCGGGCCGGGCGCGGGGTCGTTGCGGCGCGTGCTGGCGCACACGTGGGCCGGCGAAGACACGTGGCTGCGCAGGTGGCGCGGCGAGATCGAAGCGCCGTGGCCCGATGAGCACGAGCGGTTGTCGGTGAACGAGCTGCGGACGCGGTTCGAGCAGACGTGGCGGTCGCGTGAGGCCTTCATCGCCTCGATCGACGAGCCGATGTTGGAACGCGTGCAGACGTACCGGGACTCGAGGGGGAGCCTGTTCAGCGCGACGCTGGGTGACATGGTGCTGCAGGGTGTGGCGCATTCGGTGCATCATCGCGCGCAGGCGACAAATGCCAGCCGTCGGCTGGGCGGGGCCGCGCCGGAGATGGACTACATGATGCGGATCAGGCGGCCGGCGGGAGCGTGCTGGTTGCCGGGTCGAACACCGGCACGACGGGCAGCC
>JAEYNG010000388.1 GCA_023412695.1 Planctomycetota bacterium
GCCAAGGGCGGCGGCCTCCCGGCGATGCTTCGGGCGGTCTCTGGTGCGATCGACGAGGCGGGCGGGTCGGGCTGGGCCCGGCTGATGTACGCCTACCCGTCAAACTTCTCGGATGCGTGCATCGACGCGATCGCCGAGCTGAGCGTGCTGGAGCGCACCGGCGGCCGGGGCGGGCACGTGCTGCCGTACATCGATATTCCCCTGCAGCACGCGTCGGACAACATGCTGACGGCGATGCGGCGGAACGTGACCGCATTGCAGCAGCGGGAACTGCTCATCAAGCTCCGCCAGCGCGTGACGGGGATCGCCGTCCGGACGACGTTCATCTCGGGCTTCCCCGGCGAGACCGAGGACGACCACAAGCAGCTGATGGCCTTCGTCGAGGAGATGGGTTTCGAAAATATGGGAGTCTTTGAATACTCCCATGAAGAGGGGACTGTCGCCGGCACCATGGAGGAAGACCCGAAGCTGGCCGTTCCAGCCGAGGTGAAGGCCCGGCGTCGCGGCGAGCTGATGGAGCTGCAGCAACGGCTGGCGTTTGCCCGGAACGCGGCCGCGGCGGCGGAGTTCGACGAGCACAACCCCGGCAAGGGCGGCCGTCGGATCGATGTCCTGATCGACGCGGCGACGCGGACCAAGGGCCGCCGAACCTCCGGCGTGAGCAAGGGCGGCGGGCTGTTCGTCGGCCGGACGTACTTCCAGGCCCCGCAGGTGGACGGCGTGACCTATGTCCAGTCCGGTCGCGACCTGTCGCCGGGAGAGGTGATCCGGTGCGTGATCACGGGGAGCGACGGGTACGACCTTGTCGCCCGGCCGGTCGATGAGCTCGAGAAGCGCGTCGGCCTGAAGGTCGTCCGCTGAAACAGGGGTTCGGGCGGCGCGTAGAGTGCGGCGCGCGGGGATGCCGATACACCCTCCGATGCTGCGCCCAGGACAGGTTGTCGTGCTGTGTGTGCTCGCCCTGCTCACGCTCGGCGTGATCATGGTGAACTCGGCGGGGATGAGCGTGGACCCGAGCGAGGCGGTCACCGTGTCGTCGATCCTGCTCTCGCGCTCGACGGTGTACATGGCCCTGGCGATCGTGGCGATGGGCGCGTGCGCGATGCTGCCGATCCGCCGCGTGCTGCCGGCGTCGTGGCTGGTGAGCGCGAGTGAGCCGTTCCCCGCGGAGGGCCCGGACGGGCTGCTGGTTTCGGGCACGTTCGCGAAGCGGTTCACGTGGACCATCCTCGGCCTGTGGCCGATGTGGACGCTGGTCGCGCTGCTGCTGGCGGTTTTGGCAACGGTGTACATTCCCGGGATCAGCCGCACCGTGAATGGCTCGTCCCGGTGGATCAGCCTCCCGGCCCCGGGGCTCGAATCGATCCAGCCGAGCGAGTTCGCCAAGTGGGCGATGGTCGTGATCCTGGCGTGGTACGGCGCGGCGAGCATGCACCGGATGCACCGCTTCTGGCGCGGGCTGCTGCCGGGGCTGATCGCGGCGGGCGCGCTCGCCGGGTTCATCGTGATCGAGGACCTCGGCACGGGCGTGCTGCTTGGGTGCGTGGCGTGCGTCATGTTGATCGCCGCGGGCGCGCGGATCTGGCAACTGGCGGTGCTCGCCCCGGCGCCGCTGACGCTGGTCGCGTTGGCGATCTCGACGAGCCAGTACCGGCGCGAGCGGCTGCTCGCGTTCCTTGACCCGTACGCCGATCCGGATGGGATCGGGTACCACATGATCCAGTCGATGGTCGCGGTCGCGAACGGCGAGGTCGCGGGGCGCGGGCTCGGGCACGGGCTGCAGAAGTTCGGCTACCTGCCGGAAGACCGCACCGACTTCCTGTTCGCGATCATCTGCGAGGAACTCGGGGTCGCGGGCGCAATGGTCGTCGTCGCGCTGTATGCGGGGCTGCTGTGGGGATGCTGGTCGGTGATCCGCCGCGAGCAGGCGGTGATGCTCAAACTGCTCGGGCTCGGCGTGGTGGCGACGGTCGGCATTCAGGCGCTGATCAACCTCGCCGTTGTGACGGGGCTCGGGCCGACGAAAGGCATTGCGCTGCCGCTGCTGTCGAGCGGCGGCACGGGGTGGATCCTCACCGCCGCGTCGCTCGGGCTGATCGTCGCGATGGACCGGACGCAGGACGGCTGGACCGCGCCGCATCGGCCGGTCGCTGAACCTGTCGAAGAAGAAGTCGAAACGGTCGAGGCGGCGATCGAAGAACCGCGGCCGGAGCAGCAGCCCGAGGATGATCACTCGCGATGGGCCCCGCCGACACTGTTCACGTCGGCGGTCATCGCCGCGGATGCACAGCCGCTCTCGGTTGACCCCGGCACGCCCGTGGAACCGGTTACCGGCGAGCAAGGGATGCTGTTCGCGGGCGGAGAGCAGGCAATCGACACGCCCGCCGACGATGCAAGCGAGACATTCGCAGTCGGCGTGTTAGTCGGTACGGCAGAGAATGTTGCAAACTCGCTGGTTGATGCGGCGGATGAACCCGAACTGGACGCTTCGGACGTGGGCGAGGCGGTCGTCGATGCTGGCTCCGATGCGTCCGCGCTCCAGCCCGTCATCGAAGAACAAAGCGAGGAACTTGTCTCCATCGAGGGCGCAACCGAGCCGCTCATCGTCACAATGGATGAGCCCGCGGCGGCTGATCCGGGCATCACAATCGTCGCGCCGGAGGTTGCCACGGACTCCAGCATCGGGCGGCATGTGTGAGCAAGGCGGTCGCGGCGGTGGCACAGCACAGTTTCATCTTCGCGGGCGGTGGCACGGGCGGTCATTTGTACCCTGGGCTTGCTATCGGTGAAGAGATCCAGGCGATCGCTGCGGACGCAGGCGGGACAGCGCGGTGTGTGTACGTCTGCTCCAACCGTCCGCTGGATGCGCAGATCCTGAGCGCGGCCGGGGCGGAGTTTGTCGCAAGTCCCGCGCGGCCGATCGGTATACGGCCTCTCGCGCTGGCGAAGTTCATCTGGACATGGGGCCGGAGCGTGCGCGAGGCGCGAGCAGTTATCCGCGCAGAGCATGCGAGGGCGGCGGGTGTAATCGTCGTGGCGATGGGTGGATTCGTCGCCGCGCCTGTAGTGCACGCCGCCCGCGTCGAACGCGTACCGGTGTTGCTTGTGAACCTCGACGCGGTGCCGGGGAAGGCGAACCGGCTGATCGCACGGCGGGCGACCAAGCCGCCGCGGGGCCTTGGAGCCTATAGCGCGGCGAAGGTCGATGCGCCGCATGCCCGCGCGTGGATCACTGTTCCACCGATCGTGCGGCGAAGCGTCCGCACGCCACGCGATCAAGCCGAGTGCCGGCGGGCGCTCGGGCTGGATCCGTCGCGCCCGGTGCTGATGGTTACCGGCGGCAGCCAGGGGGCGCGGTCGCTCAACGAGTTTGTGACGGGGTTCGCGGCCGGCGACGAGGGTGGCGCGGCGCTGCGTGCCGGCGGGTGGCAGGTGCTGCACCAGACGGGTAAGAACGCCGACGAGACCGCGCGTGCCGCGTACCGCGGGGCGGGCATCGAGGCTGTCGTGCAGGCGTTCAACGATCGCATGGGCGAGTGGTGGGGCGCGGCGGATCTGGCCATTGCGAGGTCGGGCGCCGGCAACGTCGCCGAGGCATGGGCGACGGGCACGCCGACGGTCTTCCTGCCATACCCGTATCACAAGGACGATCATCAAAGGCACAACGCGGGGTCGCTGGTCGAGGCGGGCGGCGCGATCGTTTGCACCGATCACGTTGAGGCCACGGTGAACCTCCGGGAGCACGGCGGAATGCTCGGCGAACTGGTGCGCAACCCCGCATCGCGGGAGAAGATGCGCCAGTCGCTCCTCGCGCTCGGGCCGGCGGACGGCGCGGTGCGGGTAGCGCGCGTGTTATGGGATGCGGTGACCGCCCGAAAGTGACCGCAATTACCCAGCTTCACAGGAAATCCGCACCCGCCGCGGTCTTCATGGTTTAGACTTGTGGCGATGAGCGGAGAGGGCACGAACGGAGTCCGGAAACCGGTCGAACGAGACCGTGTCGCGTGTGTGCTGCTGCACGCGCCCGGTGCCGCCGTGCCCACGGCGCTGCTGGCTTCGCTTTCCAAGCGGATTGGCCGCATCGAATCGTTCACCGACTCGTACCTGGCGCTCGCGGAAGCATGTGCGAACGCTGCGCCGTCGGTAGTGTTGCTGCTCGTCGAGCCCTCGAACCTGCCGGAGGCGGAAGAAGTGGTCGCCGCTGCGCGTCTATACGCCCCGCGTGCGACGATCTGGTATCACACGCAGCAACGCGGGCTCGTGAAACTGGGCACTCAGGACAGGTTGCCTGAGCCGCCACGACCGCAGCCGTCTACGCCGCCAACGGGGCCGCGGCTGGCGGCGACGTTCGGTCCGG
>JAEYNG010000389.1 GCA_023412695.1 Planctomycetota bacterium
GCGTAGAGACGAGGAGGAGGTGGACCGATGAGCACGAGCCCGGAGTCGAATACGGATAAGCCGTTGAAGGGCGCGCCGGAGAGCAGGCCCGTCCCGGGCGCGCCGCGTCCGCCGTCGAACACGCTCCCCCAGTTCAGGGTCGTATTGCACAACGATGATTTCAACGAGATGCGGTACGTCGTTCGAACGATCATCGAGCTGACGCGGCTCGATTCGAGCCGGGCGCAGGACATCATGCGGACAGCGCACGAGCGCGGGAGCGCGGTCGTGCTCGTGACGCACAAGGAGCGGGCGGAGCTTTTCCGCGACCAGTTCGCGGGGAAGCGGCTGAGGGTCACGATCGAGCCGGCTCCCTGACGGGCCTGTTTTCGGACGGCGGGAAGCCGCTGCGACCGGCGTGACATGAGCAGCCGCCGCAAACCATCCAGAATGCACGGTCAACCAGCCCCCTGAACCCGGGACGGTGGCCGGCGATGAGCAACCAGCGTGGGATGGCCGATTGAGTATGCGCGACGCGGTCCATGTGTTTCGGGCCGCGATCTCAGCGGCTCAGGAGGCCTCGGCATGCGGTTACCGATCGGCGAGTTACTGGTCCGGCAGAGGGTGCTCACACGCGAGCAGTGCGAGCAGGTCCTCGAGCGGCAGCGGGTGACCCACCGCCCGTTCGGCGAGCTGGCCGAGCAGATGTTCGAGATCGACGCGGTGAGCGTCGAACAGGCGTGGGCGGAGCAGTATGCGGCGACGACACGATGGGTGGACCCGCGGATCGAGCGGATCGACCCGGCGGTGCGCGAGTTGGTGAGCCGTCGGCAGGCGTGGCAGTTCCGCGTGCTGCCGATGGGGTACGACGGGGCGGAGCTGATGATGTGCACGCTGCAGGAGTCGCTGGTGCGCGCGATGAACTTCGCGATGCGGCAGATCCCGGTGCAGTGCTACTTCGTGCTGGCGACGCCAGACTCGCTCGCGGCCGCGCTCAACGACTATTACCCGATGGACGGGATGGGCATCGCCGACCTCGTGACGCCGATGCCGTCGCTGCGCCGCAAGGCGGGCTGAAGAACATTCAGGGCCTCTCGTCCGCGCGGCGCTTGTACTCGTCGAGACGCTTGCGCTGCGCATCCTGCTCGGGCCCGGGCTCGGTGAGCGCGACCGCGCGCTCCTGGTGACGGACCGCGCCCTCGCGGTCACCGTCGGCGAAGAGCGCCCGCGCGAGCACCATCTGCACGACGGGCGACTGCTCGCCCCCCTGCTCAAACGCGAGCCTCGCGGCACGCTTGGCGAGCTTGTAGTCGCGCCGGCCCAGCTCGGGCTCGTCGAGGATGAACCAGGAGATGTTCAGCAGATCGTCGGCGTTCGCGTTCAGGTTCGACTCGACGCTCTGCCACGCGAAGGTGTATGCGCGTTCGGGGTCCTTCATGTCGATCGCGAGCAGTTCGAACTTCGCGATCGACCACTCGCCGTTGATCTTCGGATCAAGGCGCAGGATCTCGTCCACGACCGAGAGGGCCTTGTCGTAGTCGTTAGCGCGACGGGCCTCGGCGAAGGCCGATGCGAGCGGCTTGGTCTTCTCGCGGATCTCGCGCGTGCGGCGGGCAAGCACGGCCTCGACGTTGATGTCGAACGTGCCATCGAGTACCTGCTCGATTACGCGGTCCAGACCGGCCGCGGGGTGACCGATCCACGCGACGCGGCCCTTCTGATCGATCACGAAGGCGGTCGGGATTCCCTCGGCCTTGGCCGCGCCCATCCAGTCGCGGTCGGTGCGGCCCTCGTTGTACCAGGCGACGGTGTAGCCGAGGCGGTCGCCCTGGCGCGACACGAACTCTTCGAGGTCGGCGACGCCCTTGTGCTCCTGGCTGGCGATGCCGAGGATCGTCAGGCCCTGGTCGCCAAGGGTCTGCTGCAACTCGGTGAGGTGCGGGATCGCGCGGCGGCAGGGATCGCACCATGTCGCCCAGAACTCGACCACGTAGACCTTGCCGGGCTCGAACACAACCGGGTCGCCCTTGACCCACTTGCTGATTGTGAGCTTCGGCGCGGAGCTGCCGATCTCGATCATGCCGGGAGCGGAGCCCTGTCCAGCGGGTTGGTACGGCACAACCGGCGCGGCGGAATCGATGCCCTGTGCCGCGGCGACAAGTGGCATTGCCGCGAGTGTGACCAACCCCGTCCAGAAGGCTGTCTTCATGCTTGGCTCCGACTCCTGACCGACGCGGCATGCTCCAAACAGAATCCTAGCCACATACCAGCTTGTGCCGCGGGCTTCGCCTACCGTTTTGGTAATGGGGAGTTCCGGGCAAAGAATCCTTGTGGTCGCCGCCGCGGGGGCAAGCGCCGCTGTCCATATCGGCTTGGCGATGCTCGCAGGCCGCATCGGCGTTGCGGCGGGGTCTGACCGCGCGGATCCGCTGATCGAAACAGCTCCAATGCAGATTGCCTGGGCTGACGAATCACTCGAACCTGACCAGCCAGAACCGCCGCCACCGCCGGAACCGACACCGGAGGAGCCGTTGCCACGTCCGGAGGTCGAGCAGCCGTTCCGGCTCGGCATCGCGGACTCGGCGATCGACTCGCCCAACTGGCTCGGTTTTGCTGAACCCACGCCGCACGAAGCGCCCAAGGCTGATGTCGAGCAGCCGGCGCTCGATCCCAACGCAGGACCGCCGCGGTCGCCG
>JAEYNG010000425.1 GCA_023412695.1 Planctomycetota bacterium
GGGATCGACATCCCGGTCGAGCGGCTGCACCTCGGGGCGATCATCAGCGAGAAGGCGTTCGAGGGGAAGGGGCACTGGCTGCTGTTCTATTACCGCGTGCTGGGGCCGGTGGAGGTGCCGAGCCGGACGATCCCCGAGGGGTCGCTGGAGTGGTTCCACCCGAGCGAGATCGACGCCCTGCCGCTGCCCGAGACCGACCGCCGGATCATCTGGCCGATGATCCGCAAACACGACCGCGACCACGAGGGCAAGCCGCCGGGGTTCTTCGCGCTGCACATCGACTGCTCGGTCGTGGATGCGGCGGGGAAGCCGTCGATGACGTGGGCGGTGGAGCAGTCGGAGTAGCGGGGTTGGGTAAGAGAGGGCCCGCGAAGAACGCTTGCACGATACACCGACCTTGCGCAGCTCGCTCAGGTGGTGGCTGATCGTCGGCTGATCGAGGTCGAAGTCCGCCGCGAGCGAGCCCACGTCCCGCGGCCGCGCGGCTAATGCGATCACGATCTCGAACCGCACGCCCGACGCCCCGCCGATCACGGCCATCATCCGATGCACCGGCTGCGGCGGGACCGCCGCCGGAATGGCCCGCCGCATCACGGCACGCGGCGGCACCTCGCCGCGATCAACAGTGTCGCCGCGAGCGTGGGCGATGTCGCGAGGGCTGACAGGTGATACTGGATGCTCGCGTTCGTTCTCCCGCCCGCCCCTCCGAGCTGGTTCCCCGAGCACACGGCACCTCCGCCCTTCGTGGGCGCAACGGACAAGAGGTCACATATCCCCCTCCCCCTCCTTTCCCGACGCGGCCGAGCATTCGCAGGTCCACGCACGCCCTTGGCGGGATGAGTCCAGCCTACCTCGCCTGCATGTGACATGCAGTGCTCTTTATATTGACTTTGTGCAAGATGTCGCCAGAACAACGCGCAATGCCCTCATCTGGGCATGCATTCCGGCGGTCGCGACGGTCGACTTCCTCACAACGGTGGATTTTGGGCCGAAATTCCACCGTTGTGTGGATTATCCACAATTCGGCGCCGTAGAGGATGTGGCGAATCTGCCGCGATGCTCAAGGCGATCCGCTCGCAGGAAGATCGCGAGGATTCCGAGATCACGGCCGCGGCGGTGGAGAAGCTGGAACCAATGAAGTTGCCCCGGCCGCACAGATTGTGCGGGAAGGGCGTGCGGTTGCGGGGCGCGTTCCCGGACGGGCAGAGTGCGTTGATGCTGGTGGCGGCAAGGCTGCGGCATGTGGCCGGCACCAAGTGGGGCACGCGGGCGATACCTGGACATGAACCGGATGCGTGAACTGGCGTTGACCGAGCCGGCGACGATGACGGAGCAGATAACCGCGGCCGCGTGAGCCGCGCTTCCGGCTGCTTCGGCTCCGGGGCTCCGCCCCTCCGCCTCAGCAGCCGGACTCAACCTTCCTGGGGAGAACCTCTTTGGCAATGTGCGCAACTTGACGGACAGTACCCTGTTCTTCGCGGCCCCCGGGGCACCTTACCCCGGTTCCGCGTGGCTTGCTCATGGTCTCTCTACCTGCGCAGGTTGACGGACCGTGCCTACAATTCGAACGCCCCCTTGGTCGATGAGCCGGCACAACCGCAACAGTCGACGCGGCCTGATGGACATTCTCCGCTCGATACTATGTCTTCGAACACCCGTCAACCGTGTCCCCGGGCGCAACAGGCGGTGGAACTAGCGGCCACGGCGAACCGCACTCAGGGCATGCCTTTGGTCCACATCCTCTTGCAGGTCCAGTGAATGCTGGAAGCACGGTGTTCAGCGGATAATTACAATCTGGACATCTAAAACCTTGAATCGATAGGACACACTCATTGGCAACCCGCTTTGGATGCTGTACTACATATCCCAACAATAATCCGATCCCTACTAGAACGAGCAATACCTCCCAACCGATCCACAGCCACATTAACGTGCCTAGTAGCGTTGCAAGTCCCAAGCTCATTCTCATATGGTTTGGCGCGACTTGTTGCTTCCACCAGTCTTGGCGATGAGTAATTATAGAGTTCAACCGTTCTTCCTCTGCAGTTGACGCTCGCCCTTCTAGTTTCGGCTCAAGGTGCAACAAGCTATGACACAACTGAACACGAACTCGGGATCGCAGGACGCGAATATCAGTCGGAACCTCGACAGACATCGCTTCAGCCCTGCTATAGGGTAATCGTATAGTGTCCCACTTTGAGTACTCTCTTGCATACCTACTCATCAATCACCACATTCTAGAATATTCTGCGACAAATCCAACCGAATATCCCCCGAACACACAAGCCGACCCCAGGATTCGGTATTGGCGGTTGAGAGTGAATCGGCCCATCAAGCGGCGATTCCTGTAAGTCATCTGAAGGCCTGGGGTATTCATCAGGTCGAGGCACTCTAGGAATCGTCCCGGGCCTTCTGGCCCACGCATCGCTCCAGCAATCACAACCACCGGCTTGCCAAATCCACTGGCCTCGTTTGCAACTTCCATAGACGTCCGGTGTGTAGTTGGGAACGGCAGTCCACGCTTCTTCCGCACATCCACCGCCAACCCATGGGCCTTGCGCGCCGCACTCACGTGTCCACTGTCGTTCTAATGTAAGGTAGCATCGACAATACTCTGCGTCACAGTAACGCTCGCCCTGATTCCACCGATCTGACCCTGCCGTTTGTTTCCACTCTGTACACCCACTGCAGTCTGCGATGGCTAGAAGACCTTGGGGATCACTTGTGATGATCACCCGTCCTGCCAAATAGCTAGATAAGCTCATCCCATCCACATACTCCAGCGGATCCCTCCTCGTCCACCCTCCCAACCCGGAGTGCAGGACGCGGTGCCGGACATGTGCGAGCTCGGGGATAGACCCGTCGTGCTCGTACCCGGCGTACCCCTTGCGGTTGGCAAGGCCTGGGGCCGAGAGCTTGCCGCGCCCGCCCGGGACCGCGGCGGTGTAGCTGGCGTTGAAGATGGTCTGGTCGGAGGAGTTGACCACCCCGTCCTTGTTGAGGTCGGCCCGCAGGTTGCCGGCGGTGTAGTCGGCACCAAAGGAGTCTTGGTCGTCCTTCCCGACGACCCCGTCCTTGGTGTGGTCCCCCACGGTCAGCAGGAAGGGCACGCCGTAGGCGCGGTACTTGTCCCACTCCTGGATGACGCCGGCGTTGTCCACGATCACCGAGACGTCCGCCCGCCAGTTCTGGGCGTAGTAGTGCCGCTGCTCGCGGGTGCCGTCGCCCGAGCCTGTCCAGCCATTGGTCATGTCCCGATCGCGGAAGACCACGGTGTCAATGTAACTCGAACCCCCGCGGCCCGCAAGGCCGGGGTTGGTACGCGGTGCGCGTGCTGGCACCCGATCACTGACTTCGCCTCAGGTTCAAACCCGCTTCAGGCATACACCTCGAGCACCATCCGCCGCGTGAGCTTGAGCTGCTTGTGCAGCATCTTGCGGTTCCAGTTGGGGACGTCCGCCAGCGTCTCGCCGTCGGCGTGCAGGAAGTTCTCCAGCGCGCTGGGCGGGAGCGTGCGGGCCATCTGTTGCAGGATGCCCAGCTCCATGCCCGCGATGCCGCAGACGTACACCAGCGCGCGGTCGCTCGCCAGCATCGGCACGAGCTGCTCGCGGTGCGAGACGAGCCGGTCCTGCACGTACATGCGTTCGTGCCCGTCGGCCTGGCGCTCGCGGCTGACGGCCGTGAGGTACGTGAAGTTGCTGTACTTGGCCTCGAGCTGGCGGAAAAACGTGTCGTACAGCAGGTCCGTCGCGTAGGGCGAGCCCATCACCAGCACGACCTTGCTCTGCACGCCGGATTCCAGCAGGTCGATCACCATGCCGCGAAACGGAGCGATGCCCGTGCCGGTGGCGAAGAAGAGGTAGTCGTGGGCCGCGGGGTCGGCCGGGAGCAGGAACCGCTTGCCGTTGGGGCCGGAGAGCTTCACCTCGTCGCCGACCTGCAGGTCGCAGAGGTAGTTGGACGCGACGCCGAGGAACAGCTTGTGACTTTCCCAGTGCTCGTCGATGGTGCGCTTGACGGTCGTCGAGATGACCTGGCCCTTGCCGTCTTCGCCGCGGGTCGGCGAGGCGACCGAGTACAGCCGCACGGCGTGCGGGCGGCCCTTGGCGTCGTTGCCGGGGGCGATGACGCCGATCGACTGCCCGGGCAGCACGTTCCCCGCGAGCAGCGTGCCGGAGACGTCGAACTCCACGTGGCGCACAAAGCCCGCGGCCTTGGGCGCGGTGCAGATCTCCGACTTGGTGATCCGCGCGGTGCACGGCTCGCCGGGCCGGTAGAGGTGCATCTTGGCTTCGGGCAGGGCGATCTCGCCGGCATCGTGGCCGGCGTGCGGGGGGGCGGCGGAGGTCGGGGTGGTCATTGGCGAAGGATATTCCCCCGTCAGCGGGACGTCGCGACGCGATCGACTTCTTCCAGCGTCGTGACGCCGCGGGCCGCGAGCTGCCAGCCCGACTGCACGAGCGTCGTGAAGAGC
Source organism: Planctomycetota bacterium (assembly GCA_023412695.1). Taxonomy (GTDB): domain Bacteria; phylum Planctomycetota; class Phycisphaerae; order Phycisphaerales; family UBA1924; genus JAHBXL01. The sequence goes on from JAEYNG010000425.1 coordinate 4,478, forward strand.
CCCTGCTCGATGACCTTCTTCATCGCGGCGAGTGTGGGCTCCTTGATGATCACGTCCTTGAGTTC
>JAEYNG010000437.1 GCA_023412695.1 Planctomycetota bacterium
GAATGGGGCCGCGAGCTGTGGGAAGCAGACCCGTGGAGCCGCGCCAAGTACGGCATTCCGCCAGAGAGCTACGGCGACTACGCGTTCGTTCAGCACATGATCGCGTCGATGGCCGCGACCGGGAACAGCCGCATGGCCGTCGTCCTTCCGCAGGGCGCACTGTTCCGCAAGGCCGCCGACGGGGCCATCCGCACGGAACTGCTTAAGGAAGACCTGATCGAAGCCGTCATCGGCCTCGCGCCGAACCTCTTCTACGGCACGCAGCTCGCCGGGTGCGTCGTGATCCTGCGGCGCAAAAAGCCCGCCGCCCGCAAGAAGAAGGTGCTGATCATCGACGCCTCCAGCCTCTTCCGCAAAGGCCGCGCCCAGAACTTCCTCGACCCTGAGCACACGACGCAGATCGTCAAGTGGTATCGGGCATTCACGGATGTCGAGGATCGCGCCAAGGTCGTGACGCTCGACGACATCAAGAAGGAAGGATGGACGCTGAACATCTCTCGCTACGTGCTGCCGCCCATCGGCGAGGAGATTCCGCCACTGGCGGAGGCGGTCGCGACCTTCAAGTCCGCATTGGCCGAGGCTCGCGCCGCCGAAGACCACCTCTGCGCCGTTCTGACCGAGGAAGGGTGGCTCAAGTGACCGCCCACCTCTCTCAACGCGAACTCGAGTCCTATCTCTGGGGCGCGGCCACGCTCCTGCGCGGTCTCGTCGACGCCAGCGACTACAAGCAGTACATCTTCCCGCTGCTGTTCTTCAAGCGCCTCAGCGACGTGTGGGATGAGGACTACCACCAGGCCTTCGCCGAGACCAAGGACGCCAAGTACGCCACCGCCACCGCGAACGATCGCTTCGCCATCCCTGTCGGCGCTCACTGGAAAGATGTCCGCACCGCCCCCAAGGATGTCGGCCGCGCTCTCTTGAACGCCTTCCAGGCGATCGAGTCTGCCAACCCCGAGCGGCTCCAGGGCGTCTTCGGCAACGCCCCCTGGACCGACAAGGCTCAGCTCCCCGACGCCACGCTGAAGAACCTCATCGAGCACTTCTCGACGCACACCCTCAGCCTAGCCAACGTCCCCGAGGACGAACTCGGCAACGGCTACGAGTACCTCATCAAGCAGTTTGCCGACGACTCGGGCCACACCGCCCAGGAGTTCTACACCAACCGCACGCTGGTCCATCTCATGGCCCAGATGCTCGAACCCAGGGTGGGCGATTCGGTCTACGACCCCACCTGCGGCACCGGCGGCATGCTCATCTCGTGCCTAGCCGAAGTGAAGCGCCGCGGCGGCGACACCCGAACCATGGGCCTCTACGGACAGGAACTCATCACCATCACCGCCGCGATCGCGCGGATGAACCTCGTGCTGCACGGCGTGTCGGACTTCCACGTCGCCGCGGGCAACACGCTCGCCGCGCCGGCGTTCGCCGAGGGCGACCGCCTCCGCACGTTCGACGTGGTGCTCGCCAACCCGCCCTACTCCATCAAGAAGTGGAACCGCTCCGCGTGGGAGAGCGACCCGTGGGATCGCAACTTCCTCGGCACGCCCCCGCAGGGCCGCGCCGACTACGCCTTCTTCCAGCACATCCTGCGGAGCATGGACCCTAAGAAAGGCCGCTGCGCCGTGCTCTTCCCGCACGGCGTGCTCTTCCGCAACGAAGAGGCCGACATGCGGCGCAAGCTCGTCGAGTCTGACCTCATCGAGTGCGTCCTGGGTCTCGGCCCCGGTTTGTTCTACAACTCGCCGATGGAGGCGTGCGTCGTCATCTGCCGCAGCCAGAAGCCCAAAGCCCGCAAGGGCAAGATCCTGTTCATCGACGCCTTGGAGGAGATCGCCCGCGAGCGTGCCCAAAGTTTTCTCCGCGCCGAACACCAGCAGCGAATCCTGAAGGCGTACCAGGCCTTCGCCGACGAGCCGGGCCTGGCGGCCGTCGCCACGCTGCCCGCCGTGCTGGCCAACGACGCGAAGCTCTCGCTCCCGCTCTATGTAAACCGCCCGAAGTCCGCGGCAGTTAATGGGGCGCGGTACACCCTCGCGGAAGCGTGGGCCGAGTTCGACCAGGGGGGGCGAGAGTTTTGGCAGCAGATGGACACCCTCGTAGACATACTGGACGGCGTCGTCGCCGAGGAGGCCGGCGATGCCTGAGGTGAAATCGGCCAAGAGGACCGCGGGGCGGACCAAGGTCGCATTCGGCGATGTGGTGCGACTCTGCACCGAGCGCTCCAGTGACCCGGAGGCAGATGGCTTCGAACGATACATCGGTCTGGAGCATCTCGATCCGGGCGAACTGAAAGTGCGCCGGTGGGGCGACCTTGCCGACGGAGTGACCTTTACAACTGTGTTCCGTCCTGGACAGGTCCTCTTCGGCAAACGTCGCGCATATCAGCGGAAGGTCGCCGTTGCGGACTTTTGTGGTGTGTGCTCGGGCGACATCTACGTGCTAGAGCCCAAGAGCGACGCGCTGCTTCCCGAGCTCCTGCCCTTTATCTGTCAGACTGATGCGTTCTTCGAGCATGCAGTGGGTACGTCTGCGGGCTCATTGTCACCACGAACCAACTGGGAGAGCCTCGCCAGCTTTGAGTTCACTCTGCCGCCTATCGAAGAACAGCGGCGAGCGGTTAGGCTGCTGGAATCCACGGCTAGTACGGACGTTGCCTTGTGGAATGCGAGAGAAGGAGCGAGCAGGCTGCTGGTGGCATTACAGCACGAGCTGGTTGAGCAGTCGGCAGATTGGGATCGGATGACCGTATCCGACCTTTGCGACTCGGACGCACCGCTGTGCTACGGCGTGGTGCAGCCGGGCGACCATGACCCGTCCGGAGTGCCGTTGCTTCGAGTGTGCGACATTGAGGCATCCACGATCCGCACTGCAGATCTAAAGCGGATTACTCCCGACCTCGATGCGTCGTATCGTCGGTCGCGGGTCGCAGATGGCGATGTTCTCGTCTCGGTTGTCGGCACGATTGGACGAGTCTTTGTTGTTACGAGCGCGGAGGTTGGCTTCAATATTGCGAGGGCGATTGCTCGAATCCGCACAGATCAGTGTGACCCGTACTACTTGGCGATGTACCTTCGTTCACCGCAGGTACAACGCGAACTCACCGGCGAGTCGTTCGAAACCGCTCGGAAGACCCTGAATCTTGAGGCACTTGGTCAAATCGAAGTCCCGGTCGCACCACGGCCGCTGCAAGCGCAGTGGTGCCGTCGTATCAGCGAAGTCGAGAAAGCGATAGTGGCACTGAACGCCCGCTATACGGCTGTGCAGCACTTGCGGAAGAGCATTGTCGAGCCGGTGTTCTCGGAGGCTGAGTCGTGACGTTCAATGAAGCCAACACCGTCGAGGCGTACATCCGCGACCTGCTCAAGTCGATCGGCTGGACGTTCGTTGACCGCGACACGCTCCCTCGTCAGCCGCAGGAAGTTATCGTCGAGTCACATCTCCGCGAGGCGCTGGTTCGCCTGAACCCGACCATCGCCGAGCGTCCGGAGCGAGCGGACGAGGTGATCTACCGCCTCCGCGCTGCCATCATGACCGTCCGCGACACAGGGCTTGTCAAGGCCAACGAGGAGTTCGCCGCGTGGCTACTAGGCGAGCGTTCGATGCCCTTTGGCGAGCACGGCGAGCACGTCACCATCCGCTTGATCGACTTCGACACTCCAAAGAACAACCGCTTTATCGTCACGCAGCAATTCACCTTCCGCGCCGGCAAGACAGAGAAGCGTGCCGACATCGTCCTGCTCGTCAACGGCATGCCGCTGGTAATCATCGAGGCCAAGACCCCGGTGCGGTCGAGCGAGAGCTGGCTCGACGGTGCCCTGCAGATCAACGAGGACTACGAGAAGAACGTCCCCGAACTCTTCGTCCCCAATGTCTTCTCCGTCGCCACCGAGGGCAAGGAGTACCGCTATGGCTCCGTCCGCATGCCCGTGGAGATGTGGGGCCCGTGGCGGCTGGAGGACG
>JAEYNG010000444.1 GCA_023412695.1 Planctomycetota bacterium
TTGAATCACAGCGAGTTGCCGTTATCGACGCCCGCGCAGATCACGCTCACTGGGCCGCTCGTGGTGTCGGTTGAACCGGAATCGGGTCATGTGGAGGTGTCGCCGTGAGAGTGCACACGTTCACCAATCGCGGATTCTCGCTGATCGAGGCGATCGTCGCGATCGTGATCCTTTCGATCGCTGTGCCGGCGATGTTCTGGGCGATCCGTGACGCGGCCGGACGGCGGGCAGAGCCGGTTCTGCTATCCCGCGCGCGCTGGCTTGCCGCAGAAAAGATCGAGGACATTCTAGCGGACCGCTGCTGCCCTGATCGCGGCTACGCGTTTATCCAGTCGGCGGCCTATCCGGTAGAGGCGACTGTGGACGGCTTTACAGGCTTTGCGCGGCAAGTCACGGTCGTGGAGCGCGGCGCGGACCTGGAGTCCGCGGGAACGGGGTACAAAGTGGCGACGGTGCTCGTGACATACCCCGGCGCTGGCGGGGTGTCGAGGACGTTCGAGCTTGCGGTGGTGGTAACGGAGTACTGATGTTGCGAGTTCGCCGCGTTCAATCTCGCGCGTTCACGCTCGTCGAGGCGATCGCCACCATGGCGATCATCGGTACGGTCGGGCTGCTGTCGTCGCGAGTGATCTTCGCCGCGGCGGACGCATACGCGGCGGACGCTGTCCGGGCCGAGATGACGCTGGACCTGTCGGCAGCGATGGAACGCATCGCGGCCGAGCTGCGGTCGGTACCGAGCCGGGATGGAAGCGTGGGCACGCCATGGATCGACTTGGCGGCATCCACCGCCATCGAGTTCGGCAACGGAAGCCGCATTGCTTTGGCCGGATCCGAGCTGGAACTCACGATTGACGGTGGGACAGCGCGAACGCTTCTCAAGGATGTGTCGGGCTTCACGTTGAGCTACTTTGACGCCGCTGGGCAGCCGCTCGCCGCGCCAATGAATACTGCGGGGTGTGACACTCTCCGTCGCATCCAGGTGACGGTCTCGCAGACCCGTTCCGGAGCGACCGAGACCCTTCGTACGCGCGTATTTCTGCGGTGCGGCGCGGCCGGAGGTGGCTCATGACGCGCCGGGCCGCGAATGCGGCAGGACAGCACGGCAGACGCGGCGGAATCGCGGTCGCGATGGTCGTGGCACTGGTGGTGGTGCAGCTCTTTGTGGTGGGGATGGTCGTCGCGGGTTCACGCGACCGGGCGCTCGGCGTACACCGGGCGGAGTCGCTCCGCACGCTCTACGCCGCGGAATCAGCCGTAGCGATGGCGCTTCGCGAGCTTGCGCTCGGAGAGGATGTCGACGGCGACGGGGTCGTCGGCGGCGTATCAGCGGACGGCTCGACAGCAACGGGGCCGCGGTTGCTCTCGACACGGATCAATACGTCGGTCGAGCAGACGACACCGACAACCGGCGAAATCGTGGCACAGGGACTGGCAAGCGAGGCAAGCCGAACGCTGCGCGTGGTGTATGCAATCCCGGCATCGGGGGGCGAGGGTGGAGGCGGCGGGCTCGCGGCGGAGTTCTATGCACTTGGCGGCGCGCCGGGCTCGCTCGCGGGGGTTAACTGGTCGACTGTGCCGGCGGCGACAGGCCCCGTCGCGTTCGTCGGGTTCGGAAGCGCCGCCAGCGCGAACAACCAACTCTGGAACACCGGTCCGTCGACCCACTTCGCGATGCGGTTGACAGGGCTGATCGCGATCCCTGAGGCCGGGCAGTGGACGTTCAGGCTCGGCGCCGATGAGGCGGCGCGGCTGCTGATCAATGGGAATACGGTTGTCGACCACGACGGTCCGCACGCGTTCAGCGCGAAGGACGGCAATGTAACGCTGACCGCCGGCAATCATGAGATCGAGCTGCTCTACTGCGATAGCACGGGGCAGAACGGACTGACGCTTGCATGGCAGGGGCCGTCGGTCCCGTCGATGATCACAGTGCCCCCGTCCGCGCTGGCCTTCGATGCCGCGCCGTCGCCCGAGTTCCCACCGATCGCCGTTGCGGACCAGGTGCAGGTTTGGGGGGACGGGACGAGCGAAGCCGCGTATATCGACGCGTTCGACGCGGCCGCGGGCCCGTACGGCGGGGCGATCGTGTTGACAGATCGGCTGCTCCTGGCAACCAACGCGACCGGGAGCCAAAAGATCCAGATGTCAGGCCTCGCGCAGGTTCGCGGCGTTGCGCAGGTCGGCCCTGGCGGGGACCCCGCGACCGTGATCGCTCAATGGGGCGGATCGCAGATCACCGCCGGCGCGTCGGCACGGAGCACCGCGATGGGCATCCACCGCGTTGTGCAGCCACACGTGACGATGCCGGCGAGCTCGGGGAGCCAGACGTTTACCTCGTCGTTCACGATCAACAGCAACCGCACCTTTCAGGACCTGGGCATCTGGGGTGCAAGCACGGTCGTGACGATCACCGGTGACGTTGTGATCCAGTGCGGAGGAAGCTTCAGCATTGGTAACCAGGTGAAGATCGAGCTCTCGCCCGGTGCACGGGTGACGTTCTACGTGGGTGGTGATTTCAACGTGTACGCCGACGGCGCAGTGAACCTGAACACGGGCGACCCGTCGCGTTGCTGGGTCTTCATG
>JAEYNG010000445.1 GCA_023412695.1 Planctomycetota bacterium
CGCTGCCCCATCCCATCGCGCAATGTGCAGAACCGCAACACCCCCTGCGCTGGTGAACATGCCACCGGCCACGATGTCCCCGTTCGGCATTAGAAAGAGCGACTCAACAGTTCCGTTCATGCCCGTACCAAGCGGCGCCCATGACTCGCCATTCCATCGTGCGATGCGGTTCGCGGCAGACCCGCCGGCCGATGTGAACTCGCCACCTGCCACGATGTCGCCATTCGGCATCATCAATAGTGCGTGCACTTCGCCGGATAGACCGGCGCCCAGCGCTGACCAACCTGTCGTTCGGCTGAACCGTGCGATGCGGTTCACGGCGATATCTGCGACGTTGGTGAACCGACCGCCTATCACGTAATCGCCGTCCGTCGTCTGAACGACATCATTTACGTTCTGATCGATACCAGTGCCGACGCCGACCCATCGGCTCTGAGCCGTGTCCAGCCGGGCGATTCTGTTGAAGAATCGATCATTGACCGCGCCGAACGACCCATACACAAAGACATCCCCTTGCGGCAGAGCACACACGCCCGCTACGCCGGTAACGGTATCGCTACTCACCGAGCTCCACGCGACGCCATCCCACCGTGCGACGTTGCTCCACCCCGGGCCCATCGAGAAGCCACCGCCGACCAAAACCTCGCCATCCGACAACTCAGTGATCCCTCGGATCTCCCCACTGCCGATTCCGGTGCCAAGCGGATGCCAACTCACACCGTCCCACCTGGCAACGCGGTTAGCCGGTACTCCACCAATCGATGTAAACCCTCCGCCGGCGATGACGCTCCCATCCGACAGAACCGCGAGGTCATAGATGCCGTTGAATGCAAGCTCGCCCGCATACCACGATGTGCCGTTCCATCGTGCTACGCCCTGCACCAACCCTGCACCCACTTGGTAGGTCCCGTCGGCTATCAGCTCGCCGTTCGGTAGCGCGGCAACCGCATTCACCGCCACCTGCGATCCCGCGCCCAGTGAGGACCACACCGTACCATTCCATCGCGCGATGCGATTGACCTGTGCGGCCCCAGAGCGCGTAAAGAGGCCACCGGCGATCAGATCTCCGTTTGTGAGCACCGCCAAATCCCGCACTTCGTTATTCAGCCCATCACCGAGCGGCTCCCACGTCTGGCCATTCCATCGGGCGATGAAGTTGTATCCAGGGCTGGCCCAGAAACGACCCGCGGCGACAAGGTCCCCGTTCGGAAGAGCAACGAGTTTGTGCACTTCGGGCCAGAGTCCGTTTCCCACGCCGCTCCATGCTTCGCCGTCCCAAACCGCAACACTAATTGCAGCCGCACCCCCGGCAGTCGCAAACTGACCGCCTACAACGAGTACTGGATTGCCAGGACCATCACCGTCACGGTCCCACGCAATCGCGGTACTAACGGTCCCGCTCAATCCACGCAGCGGCTCACCTGGAAGCCATTCCGCTTCGCAAGGCCCCTGACCACTGGCGGTCGCGCTGATCAGGCAAGTCGGAATGATCGAGACTGCACCTGCAAATACCTGTAGAGCAGCCCCACGTCGGTGTGCCATTGTGCCTCCAGTTACTCTACAAGTTAACTGCTGACCGGAGGTGTGACAAGGTGTTTCTTGTTACCGGCAGGCGATCTCTACACCCCCCGCTCACCCCGCAACGACTGCGCAATCGCCACCTCGTGCAGACGCACGCTCATCCGGTCGAGCGCCTCCTTGTCGCGCTGGAAAGCGTTGGCATCGACCGCTCGCCAATCCGCCTCCGCCGCGGCGATCTGCGCTTTGAGCTTCGAGATCTGCGCCTTGAGCTCTTGCAGATACGCCGGGTCCAGCATCGCCGCCGCAGCAGCAGCCACCTCTCCGTCCGCCGCGCCGCGCGCTTCGCTCGCCCCCCCCGCGGCCCCCTTCTCCACCCGCGCAAGCGCCTGCTCGATCCAGTGCACATCCAGCCGCGAGTTCGTCACCAGGTCCGCGACGCGGTGGCGCGTCATGTCCTCCCGGGCAAACTCCACGCTCTCGCGCTCGATCCGCGCAACCTCCTCGCGCGTCAGCCCGTGGTTGGGCACGATCTGCAGCGCGGCACGCTTGCCGCTGCGCCGCTCCACCGCGCTTACGTTCAGCACGCCGTTGGCGTCCACGAGGAAGCTCACCTCAAGCTGCGGGATCCCCGCGGGCATCGGCGGCAGGCCCGACAGGTGGAACTCCCCCAGCGAGCGGCAGTCACCGGCCATCTCGCGCTCGCCCTGCAGCACGTGCAGCTTGATCGACGTCTGCCCATCGACGCTGGTCGAGAACATCTCCGTCGCCCGCGCGGGCACGGTCGAGTTCCGCATGATGAGCTTCGCCACGCCCCCGCCGCGCGTCTCGATCCCCAGGCTCAGCGGCAGCACGTCGAGCAGCAGACTCGCGGCCGCCGCGCCCCCCCGGTGCCCCCCCTGCCCCTTCCGCGCCAGCACGCCCGCCTGCACCGCCGCGCCAAGCGCAACGACCTGATCAGGATCGAGCGCGGTGTACGGCGGCATGCCGAATACCTCCTCCACGCGGCGCCGGACCAGCGGCGTGCGCGTCGCGCCGCCGACCAGCACCACGCACGACGGCCGCTCCTCTCCCGCGGCCTCCATCTGCCGGCGCGCATCGCGCAGCGCACGCTCGCAGCACTCGAT
>JAEYNG010000017.1 GCA_023412695.1 Planctomycetota bacterium
ACCTCGCCGCGGCCATCGCCGCCGCGGGTCGCCCCACCCTGCTCATTGACCTTGACCCTCAGGCCCATGCGACCCTCCACCTCGGTGTGGACACCGCCCAGCCGACCGAAGGAGAGCGACAGGCCACCGTCTATGACGTCCTGCTCGACCCCGCGGGGGTTGACCCCGCCTCGCTCCACCAGGCCCGCCCAAACCTCTGGGTCCTCCCCGCCGAGACCGACCTCGCCGCGGCGGAAACCGAGCTCGCCGGCGAGCCCGACCGCAACACCCGCCTCCGGCGCTTCCTCGATGCCGCGGGCGATCGATTCGAGTTTGTGCTGATGGACTGCCCGCCCTCGCTCGGCCTGCTGACGCTCAACGCGCTCGGCGCGGCCCGGGAGGTCTTCATCCCCATGCAGGCGCACTTCCTCGCGCTCCAGGGCGTGAGCAAGCTGCTCGAGACGGTGTCGCTCGTCAGCAAGTCCGTCAATCCCCGCCTCCGTGTGACAGGCATCATCCTCTGCATGCACGAGACGAGCACGACCCACTCGCGCGAAGTCGTCGCCGACCTCGCCGATTTCTTCGAGCAAGCCCGCAAATCCGGCCAGGACGTCCCCTACCGCACCGCCCGCATCCTCCAGCCCCCCATCCGTCGCAACATTAAGCTCGCCGAATGCCCGAGCTTCGGACAAACGATCTTCGACTACGCCGCGACATGTCCCGGCGCGGCCGACTACAAGGCCCTTGCCGACCGCGTCGTCGCCGACTGGGACACCATGCTCCAGCGCCGCGCCGAGGGCGGGGCCTCCGCCGCGACGCCGACCGTGCCCGAGGTCGTTGTCCGCGACAACGCCGGCACGTCCGCGGCGACCTCTGCATGACACGCCGCACCCGACGCCTCGCATTCGCAATCTATGCCGTCGCGCTCTTTGCCGCGACGCACTACCCTAACCTCCGCGTCCGCGTCGGCGACATCGAACGGCCCGACCTGATCATCCACATGCTCGCCTTCGGTGGATGGTGCACACTGCTCATCGCCGCGGAGTTCTTTGGCCCCTGGCGTCGATACCGCTCGCTCCTGGCCGCAGCGGTCGTCAGTGCCATCTATGCCTGCTTCGACGAGTTCACGCAGGGCATCCCGTTCCTTAACCGCACAGTCGGCCTCGACGACCTCGCCGCGAACCTGCTCGGCGTTTCACTCGTTGCCGCCGGGGCGTTGTGTGCCGCCGCTATCGTGAATCGCCGCGATTCCCGGCACGAGCGAGCCAAACACTGACTCCAACAGCGATCCTTCCCTGCCGGTGAGCCGCAAGCCGCGGCCGAGCCGATGATTGACGGCTTGAGCACGTCCCCCGCACAGCACGCCACGGATCTCATGCCGCCGCCCGAATCCGGCCACGGCCCCCTCGCCCGTGCCGTCCGCGCGGTCTCCGGCATGACGCTGCTGTCGCGCTTCGCCGGTCTCGCCCGCAATGTCATCATTGCACGCGTCTTCGGCGACACGCCGGTCGGCTCTGCCTTCGCCGCGGCGTTCCAGACCCCGAACATGTTCCGCCGGCTGTTCGGCGAGGGCGCGCTCTCCGCCGCGTTCATCCCCGCTTACACCGACGCCGCGAAACGCGACGGCGCGGAGCAACCCGCGGGCACGCCAAGCCTCGCCGGCGCACTCGCCCGCCTCACGCTCATCTCCCTCGGCGCCGCCACGGTCTCTCTAACCATCATCATCGAACTGGCTGTGCTCGGCCTGCTGCTGTTCATGCAGCACACGCCTGAGCGCGAGCTCTCGCTCCAGCTCATCATGGTCATGCTCCCGTTCATGCCGCTCATCTGCGGCGTGGCGATCCTCGCGGGCATGTTGCAGGTCCACGGCAAGTTCGCGTGGGCAAGCTCCGGGCCCCTCCTGCTCAACGCCTTCATTATCGCGGTCGGGATCTACTTCATCATCCGCGACGAGACCGGCGGCGACACTACCGCCTTTGCGCTCGCCGGGGCGACAACGCTCTCCGGCCTCACGCAGCTCGTCTTCTTCTTCAAGCTCCTGCGACCATACGTCCGTTGGTCGCGCGAGCACCCCGAGGCCCGCACGCTCGCCCGAACGATGATGCGTCGGTTCGTCCCCGTCGCGATCGGTATGGGCACGATCCAGCTCAACGCCTTCCTCGACATGCTCATCGCGATGTGGCCGATCTGGATCGGGCCGACCGTCGCGGGCATCGCCTACCCACTTGACGAGGCCTCAAACGCCATCCTCTTCAACACTCAGCAGCTCTACCAGTTCCCCCTCGGCGTCTTCGGCAGCGCCGTCGCCACGGCCGTCTTCCCGCTCCTCGCACGCCACGCCGCCGACAACACTGAGTTCGGCGCGACGCTCCGTCGCGGCCTGCGCCTCTCGTTCCTCATCGGCCTGCCCGCCAGCGTCGGGCTCATCCTCATCCGCCACGACCTCGTTGCCGTGCTCTACGGCCACGGCCGTGCGGGCTTCTCGGCCGACGGCGTCACGCGTGCCGCCGCCGTGCTGCTGGGCTTCGCCCCCGGCGTCTGGGCATACTCACTGAACCACGTCCTTACCCGGGCGTTCTATGCCAAGGGCGACACCCGGACGCCCATGACCGTCTCGATCGTCATGGTCGCGTTGAACCTCGCCCTGAACCTGACGCTCATCTGGCGTTTCCGCGAGGCTGGCCTCGCCTGGTCCACGAGTATCACCGCAACCATCCAGTGCCTCGTGCTCTTTGTCCTGCTCGGCCGACGCCCCGACGCCCCGCCAACGCTCGACCGTCCCCTCCTGCTCGGGGCGGTCCGAATCACCGTTGCCACAGCCATCATGGCCGCGTGCGTTGCCGCAGCGCTCTGGGTGATCGGTCCCCGCCAAACGTGGTGGGCACAGTTCGCCGGTGTGACCGCCGGTGCAGGCGTCGGAGGCGCATCCTTTGCCGCCGCCGCGTGGCTGCTGCGCGTTGAAGAGCTCCGCTGGTTGCTCTCGCTCCGCCGTCGATAGCCCCGGCCGTCCGCATACGATGCGCCCACTCCCGGAGCCACGAGCATGCCCATCGACCTGAAAGGCAAACCAATCGCGATCACCGGCGCATCCTCGGGGATCGGCGCCGCGACCGCGCTCGCGTGCGCCCGGGCGGGCATGCCGGTGGCCATTGGCGCGCGGCGCAAGGACAAGATCGAGGAGCTGGTCGCGCGGATCCGCTCCGAGGGCGGCCGCGCCATCGGCATGTGCACCGACGTCGCGGACCCCGCCCAATGCCGCGAGCTGATTGAAGCGACCGTCAACGAGTTCGGCTCGATCTACGCGGTCTACGCCAACGCCGGCTACGGCTTCGAGAAGCCGGTGCACGAGATGCTCGACAGCGATATCCGAGCGATGTTCGAGGTCAACTTCTTCGGCACGCTCAACACCATCCGCCCTGCGCTCGAGCACATCCGCAAGGCGCCTTGGTCGGCCTCGGGCGAGAAACGCGGCCACGTGCTGATCTGCTCTTCCTGTCTCAGCAAGATGTTCCTCCCGTACTTCAGCGTCTACAGCGCGTCCAAGGCCGCGCAGAACCACATCGGCCGCGCAATGAACCTGGAGCTGCGTGACGAGGGGATCGCTGTCACGACAGTGCACCCCGTCAGCACGCGCACGGAGTTCTCCTCCACCACCGAGCGGCTCTCCGGCAACGGCACGCTCATCGCCCACTCCCCGGACATGTTCACGCAGACCGCCGAGTTCGTCGCGGCCCGCACCGTCGCCTGCCTCCGCAGGCCGCGGCCGGAGCTCTGGACCGGCACCCTCGGCCACTTTGTCCGCTTCGGAATGTCCGTCTGCCAACTCCTGCCTTGGGTGCCCGATGCCGCGCTCGCCGGCATGGTCAAGCGCCGCAAGGCAAGCTACCGCTCATCCTCGCCCGGCGTGGCGACCGCCGCGCCCTCTCCAAACGCCGGGTGACCCGCGTCCCGCGGCGGCGATGACACCGCCGGCCCCGTCCGGATGCGTCGCTCCGCCCGCTCGCGTCGTACAAGCCGCGCTCGACGAAGCCGCGCCTTCCGCTCCTGCTTGTACATCCACATCGTGTGCAGCGCGCGTGTCGTGCCGATCGCGATGGCGAACGCGATGGCTGTCGCCGGAACCGGGTGCATGCCGTGGTGCGTCAGGTAGTACTGCGTGCCCAAGAGCAAAAAGTACAACAGCGGCGACAGAGCGGCCCGCTCGACCTGCACCAGCGTCGCGTCCTTGAAGAACGACAGGTGCGGCTTGGGCTCCGCCGCCGCGTGCTCGCCGCGGAACACGTGCAGCGCGGGCCAGTGGTTCGCCAGCCAGTGCAGCACGAAATACACCGCCACGTCGGCGGTGATGTCCGTGACAAACGTGACGACCGAGATGCGCCAGCCGGCCGGTACGCCGAGCCGGTGAGCGATCCACACCGCCAGGAGCGTCGGCGGCAACGCCAGCACGCCCGCCAACACGATGTTGACGTTCACG
>JAEYNG010000041.1 GCA_023412695.1 Planctomycetota bacterium
GCCGAAGCCCGAGCCGCGGCAGGAACGTCCCACGAACCAGGCTCCGGCCAGTGCTCCCCCGGCGCCGCAGCAGCAGGACCGGGGCTTTGACCGTCAGAACCACCACGGACAGGGTGCACCGCAGCACGGTGGTGGTGGCGGCGGGGGTGGTGGTGGCGGCAACTGGCACGATCAGGGCGGGTTCATGGGCAAGCATCGCCGCAAGCGGAAGAAGCGTCGCGGCGGGATGGGGCCCGATGGGGGCGGCGGCGGGGGCGGAGGGGGCGGAGGCTGGCACCGCCCGATGGACTTCTCGCTCCCCTCGGATGAGGAACTCGAGCGCGAGGCCGCGGAACTCGAGAAGGTCATCGCCAAGGGCGACATCGAGAAGGCCCGTAAGGGGATCACGATCTCGCAGCTCCAGCGGATGGAGATTGATGAGCTGCATAAGGTCGCGGAAGAGACAGGGCTCGAGGACGTTTATCAGATCCCCAAGCAGGACCTGATCTTCAAGATCCTCAAGGCCCGCGCGGCCCAGCAGGGGCTGATGTTCGGCGAGGGGACGCTGGAGATCATGCCGGACAAGTTCGGCTTCCTGCGCTCGCCGGAGAACTCGTACCTCTCGGGTCCGGACGACATCTATGTCTCGCCGACGATGATCCGCCGCTACGGCCTGCGCAAGGGCATGGTGGTTCGCGGGGCGATCCGGCCGCCGAAGGAGAGCGAGCGATACTTCGCGTTGCTGCGCGTGGATGAGGTGAACGGCAAGCCTCCGGCGTCGCTGGGCAAGCTCTCGGGCTTCGAGGACCTGACCCCGCTGCACCCGGAGAAGCGGTTCATCCTCGAGACGGCGCCAAACGAGATCGAGTGCCGCATCGTGGACTTGGTCGCGCCCGTGGGCAAGGGCCAGCGTGCGCTGATCGTCGCCCCGCCGCGGACCGGCAAGACCGTGCTGCTGCAGAAGATGACCAAGGCAATCTCCAAGAACTTCCCCGAGACCAAGATCATCGTGCTGCTCGTCGATGAGCGGCCCGAGGAAGTGACGGACTTCCGCCGCAACTGCGGCGGCCCGAACATCGAGGTCGTCGCGAGCACGTTCGACGAGCAGGCGTCGCGCCACGTGCAGGTCGCGGAGATGGTCATCGAGAAGGCCAAGCGGATGGTCGAGTTCGGGGAAGACGTTGTCATCCTGCTCGACTCGATCACGCGACTGGCCCGCGCGTACAACAACGAGATGCCGCACACCGGACGCATCATGACCGGTGGTATCGACGCCGGCGCGCTGCAGCGGCCCAAGAAGTTCTTCGGCGCGGCCCGCGCCATCGAGAACGGCGGCTCGCTCACGATCATCGCCACCGCGCTGGTCGATACCGGCTCGAAGATGGACGAGGTCATCTTCGAGGAGTTCAAGGGCACCGGCAACAGCGAGCTGCACCTCGACCGCAAGCTCATGGACAAGCGCATCTACCCGTGCATCGACGTGGCCGCCTCCGGCACGCGGCGCGAGGAACTGTTGCTCGACCGCAAGGAGCTGGAGCTGGTCTACCGGCTCCGCAAGGTCCTCGCGGACATGAACGTTGTCGAGGCGATGGAGCTGCTCAAGAGCCGGCTGGGCAAGGTGAAGACCAACGCCGAGTTCCTGATGACGATGGCCATGGGCTAAGGGCCGATCTGATGGGCCGCACTTTGTTCGGCCGATGAACGACCCTGCAGAGCCTCACGTGTGAAGAGGGGTGGGGGGCGGCGCGGAGCGCCGGCGGACACCGTGCCCGGAGGGCCGACATGGGCCTCAGCCAGCGTCTCACCCTCATCATGTACTGGACGAGCATGACCGTCTGGGCATTTGTGATGGTGGGTTTCGGGCTTCTGGTCGCCCTCGACCTTGCGTTCCGGCCGGGGATGACGCTCCCGGCCCCGTTCCTGGTGCTCTTCGGCTCGCTCCTTGTCGCCGCGGGGCAGTTCATCTTCGCCCTCGTCGCCTCGCGGATGTTCCCGCTCGCGAACCCCCGGCTCACGGCCGCGATAGAAGTGCTCCCCCTCGTGGGCTTCGCGGCGGTCGCGATCGGCGTCTTCTTCAACTGGAACTCATGAGCATGCACCGCTTCCTCCTCCCGCTCCTGGTCTGGGTCGTCGCCGTCTGCCCGGCGATGACGCAATCTCAGCCTGCCGCACGGGATGAGCGTGCCGCGCCCAAGCCCGATTCCCCCGGCATCGCCGCGCGAGCGATCGTCCGCAACGCGATGGCGGACCTGAAGCTGCAGTCCAATCCGCAGACACGGGAGTTCCCGGACGAGCGGGACTTCCGCATCACCGCCGAACTGCTCGAGGTCGCTTGGAAACTGGTCCCCGAGGACACTGACATTCTTCGCTTGCTCATCCAGGCGTGGACCTCCGCGGGCGATGCGGACCGTGTTGACGCGCTCAACCGCGAGTTGCTCAAGCTCGACCCGCGCGACACGGTGACGCAGCTGGCGATCATCTCCGCCCGCATCAGCCGCCTGCAGAACGCCGACGAGCGGCTTGCCTCCTACGAGCGATTCCTCGGCCCCGAGGGCGAGAAGATCGACGCGGCGATCCGCTCGCGTCTTGCGCTCGACGCCGCACTGCTCAAGCGCGAACGCGGGGACGAGGCAGGTTTCTCGCGCCTCCTGGCCGAGGCCTGCCGTCTCGACGCCACGAACAAGGACGCCGCGACGCTCGCCCTCGCGTACTTCGTCGAGCGCGTGCCCGACGCGGTTGGCCGGTTCGAGCTGCTGATCAATGTGCTCAAGTCCGACCCGTTCGACCCCGAGGTCCACGCGGCGATGGCCGAGGAGCTTGCGTCGGCCGGCGCGGTGAAGGGCGCCAAGCGGTTCTACGACACGCTGGCCCGCCTCCGCCAGGCCCGCGGCGAGCAGATGACCCCGCAGGAGACCGCCGAGGCGATCGTCGCCGACTGGAACATCAGCGGGGCGGACGCGATCGTCCGCCAGATGACCGACAATATCGAGTCGCAGCGAGCCGACCTGCGCGCGCGTCGCGAACGTCTTGCCGCGTCGGGGAACGTCCTGCAGGAAGTCAGCGACCCGATGGAGGTCCGGCTGGCGATGCCGTTCGAGCGCACACGCGTTGTCGCGTCCGCGGCCCTTGGCAACCCCGAGCTTATCGGCTATGCCCTTGTCGAGGCTGAGGAGTCCGTCCGCCGGCTGCTCGAGAAGCTGTCCGCGCCGGAGGCTTCCGGCAGGGGTGTTTCCGATGAAGAGCTCGCCGTCACTCGCCGCTCCCTGCGCGAAGAGTTGACGTGGCTCCGCGTCTGGGCGGGCCGGTCGATCGACAAGGCCGCGGAAGAGCTCGAGCAGCTGCGGCAGGACCCCGAAACCGACAAGGCGTTGATCGCTCGGGTCGAAGCGTGCCTGAAGATGCGGCAGGGCCAGCACGACGAGGCCGACGCCGCGCTCACAGGGCTTGCCAAGGACGACGTGCTCGCCGAGTTGGCGCTGGGCATCCTCGACGAGCTTCGCAACCGCCCCGACGCGGCGGTGCAGCGGTACACCGAGCTGTCGCACCGGCTGGCCGGTTCGATCGCCGGTGCATTCTGCCGGACCCGCGTGCTCCAGATGACCGGGCGTGCCCCGGTCCCAACGGAGATCGGCCGCAAGCTTCAGTCGCTCGCCGAGGAAGTCCCGGTCCTGATCGAGGCGATGATCAACGACCCGCGCCGCTTCGTTGAGCTCCGGGTGGATGTCGTCGAGACCGAGATGCGTCCGCTTGAGAAGATCCAACTCCGGTTCACGCTCGAAAATACCTCGCGGCTATTCCCGCTCGCGGTCGGGCCGGACAAGCCGATCAACAGCCGGTTCCTCCTCTCACCCGTGGTCGACGTTGGCGTCCAGCGTCTCTCGGTGCCCGGTCTGCAGGAGGTCATCTGGCTCAACCGCCGGCTTCGGCTGATGCCGGGCGAGCGGTTCGAAGCCACCGTCTGGGCCGACACCGGCATCCTCGGCGGAATCCTCGAGCGCGTGGTGGGCACGACCGCCCGCACCCGGTGGCGTGTCGTGCAGGGGTTCAAGCTCAATGAAGATGGGTATTACGAGGAGGGCGCGCTGTGCCTCTCGACCGAGACGGCCACTGTCACACGCCCCGCGCTCACCCGCGCATCGGCCGACATTCCGATGCTTATCAACTGGATCGAGAACGGCACGACGCGCGAGATGGCCGAGTCGATCCTCTCGTTTATCGCGCTGATCAGCACGCCCACCGTCAGCGGCCCGCAGGTGACGCCCCAGGACGTCACCGCCTTCGCGCAGGCCGCGGCGAACCGCTACGCCAAGGCAGATCGCGCCGAGAAGATGGTCCTCCTGATGCTCTGCCCCAACTCCTCCTGGGCCCCGCCGTTCTCGGCGCTTGACCTCGAGGCCGGGCGCGACACCGACGACGACGTGATCAAGTGCTACCTCGCCATGCGCGTCGCCGGGGCCGACTCGCCGCAACTTGGCGCGGACGCATGGTTAAGCCGCCCCGGCGTGCAGGCCTACGCCAATGTGCTCCGCACCCGCCTCGCCGAGGGCGCAAAGACATTCGCTACCGTCGGGGTTCGCTCCGAGGGGGACGCCGGGTCCGGCGCCGAGCCTGCCCCGGCGGCGCCGCAGGGGCGCTGAAGTGTCCGCGCCCGCCGCGAGCACGCCCCCGCAGCGCCGCCTCGGCGCGCGACGCATCCTGACATACGTTGTGGGCCTTCTCCTGCTCATCGCAGCGATTGTCGCTGTCGTTTCACGCGCCGATGCACTCGGGCACGCTGCCCGCTCCGCGCAGTCCGCGAGCCCGTGGCTTATTGCCGCGGCCATCCTGCTCCCGCTCGCGAACATCGTCGTCATCTCCGCATCGTTCTGGGTGCTCACGACTCGCTTCGGACGAGTCGGCGGCGTCGAGATGGGTTCGCTCATCACGTCGAGCTGGCTGCTGAATCACCTGCCGCTCCGCCCCGGGCTTGTCGGGCGCGTCGGGTACCACAAGGCCGTGAACGGCATCCTAGTTGCGAAGTCCGTGCGCGTCGTCGCCGAGCAGTTCGCCTGCGGGATGGCCGCGCTCGCGTCCGTCGTGCTGGTATCAGTTGCGACGCCGATGAACCTCCGGCTGCTGCTCGTCGTGCTGTTTGCGCTCGGCACCGCCTTCGCCGTGGCGGGGTGCATCGGCCGCTCGATCCTCTTGAACGCCGCATCGCCGATCACGCTCCCCAGCTACGCCGCGGCGTTCGGCTTCCGCATCCTCGATATGACGCTCTGGATTGCTCGCTACTGGGTGCTCTTTGCGCTTGTCGGTGTGCGGCTCGATACGCGGCAGGCCGCGGCGGTCACGGTCGCCAGTCAGGGGGCGATGCTCTCGCCCGTGCCGCTGGGTCTGCGTGAGTGGGCGGTTGGCGCAGCGCACGCGCTCTACGGCGCGGGCTCGATCCCGTCGTCCGGATCGGACGCGGTAGATGCGATGGCCCCCGGCGTCGCGGCCGACCTTGTCAACCGCGGCGCAGAGCTCCTCGTCTGCGTCCCCCTCGGGCTCTGGGCGACTCTCTGGCTCGTCCGGCGTCTCCGCCGCGCTCTGGCCGCATCGCCGCACCCGGCGGCCGCTCCGTCCGTATAACCTTCATCGAGGGCGATCGGTCGAGACGGCCGTTGCATATCTGCGGGGGCCCTTCTTTCCAGCGATTGTTCGTGACCGTCCATCCGGCCGGTCTTGCCGTGTTTGCTGGGGAACGCCCGCGCTCGGACCGATGCAACCTATACC
>JAEYNG010000063.1 GCA_023412695.1 Planctomycetota bacterium
TCTCATAGTCGTGGCGCGCCTTCCGGTTCTCGATCGTCCGCGGCTCGCCGTTGCTGCCGCTCTTCTTGCTCTTGTTACCGCCCTTGGCCATGTTGCAACTCTACGCCCCCGCCGTGGATCGACAGCGCGGCCGAGACTGCCTGGTCCGAAGACGCCGATGGCATTGTCCAAGCCGCCGCGGTTCGCCGCGAGCCGGCTGCAGTCCGAGTGGGCGCGCAAACCGTGCAGTTCTGCTGCGCAACTTCCTTGTAGTCATTGACCAGCACGAGGAGAGTCAGGCTGGCATCGCGCCACACGGACCACGTTCGTTACTGAACCCGCGTCAGGTCAGCACAAATCAGTCCGTTGTTGCAGAGCAACAGTTCGGCGACCACCGATCGCCAACCGCGGCCAGTCGTCGCTCTCCCTGAGCTCGTTTGGTGTAAGTGGGGGGTTTCTTCGCACCGCGCGGCGTACAAATCCCTTGCATGCAACACGGAAAATGCCGGATTCATGCATCGGGGCGTCGATGAAAGGCGTATAATCTTGACGACCTCTTCTCATGGGGCCCTCGAGAGGGAGAACCCCAACAACGACGGGCACGGGCAATGTTCACATCGCCCGTGTTCTTTTTTGCAGGTTGGTCAGTATCTCGGCACGGACGGATCGATGTCCACGGACCAGAGGTCGATCCCGCCCGCCATCGAGCGGACATCCGTAAATCCCATCGCCTTCAGCGCGGCCGCGACGCGCAGCGATCGCCGTCCGTGGTGGCAATACACGATCACCGGGTGTTCCCGTCCGCCCTCATCATTCTCGAGTTCGTCCGCCCGCCGCTCAATCTCTTCCATCGGCAGGTGCACCGCGCCGTCGATCCGGCAGCGGTCCCACTCATCCGCCCGCCGGCAATCGACAAGCATCGGCCGCCGCTCGCCCTCTGACTCGAGTTCCGCCTTGGTGTCTCGCGGCGTCACTTCCCACTCCGGCCGGAACGGGTAGCCCGCCGGAAGCCCCTCTGCACCGAGCCCTCCGCTCACTGCTCAACCTCCGTCGTCGGCTGCGGGTTTGCGAGGAACCCTGCCCGGGCGTTGCGCATGAACGCCGAGCCCGGCAACCGCTCGTACGGCTCCAACCCGTTGT
Organism: Planctomycetota bacterium; assembly: GCA_023412695.1. GTDB lineage: Bacteria > Planctomycetota > Phycisphaerae > Phycisphaerales > UBA1924 > JAHBXL01. The sequence continues at coordinate 1,120 of JAEYNG010000063.1, forward strand.
CCACCGTCTTCCACATCCCCGTCCGGAACAGCCGCACGGGGAACAGGATGATGTCGCCCGCCGCGGCGAACGGCGCGATCAGTGCCTCTGCGACCTGCGCGTTCTGACTCTCCGTCGTGATCGAGTCGAGCGCGGACGAGGCGGTCGGGTACTTCCCTTGGTTGCGAGGGATCCCGTCGTCGATGAACACGCTCCGGGTGTAGATCGGCTGGTGCTCGGGCTGCGCGTTGCGGGCGACGATCGATGTGACCGCCCAGTCCGACCGGTCGAGCGACGTTGTCGAAGGGCCGGGTTCGATCTCACTGTGGTGCGGCGTGTCCGGCGACGGCGGGAAGAACTCCGATGGCGCCCACGCCCGCGCGATCGCGGCGTCGCTGTTGGTGGTGTACCACTTCGAACAGCCGCCCGCGCACATCGCGGCGGCGGAGAGTGTCAGCAAGATCGGTGTCGCCTTCATGGCATGAGCTCCTGCCCAAGCGTACGCCCCAACGGACACCCGAGAGCTTCAATCCGCGCCGTCCCCGTCCCCGTCCCCGTCCCGGCGCCCGATCACGTCCTCCAGCGCCTCACGCGCCGTGTGCTCGTCAAACCCTCGGCGCGCAAGGAACCCCAGCACCCGTCTTCGCTTGGTGTCGTTGTCCAGCCGTGGCGGCAGTTTTCGCACCTGCGATTTCGCCGCGATGACCGCGAGCTCCAGCGGCGACTCGCGCCGGGCCGCGACTGCGCTCTCCGCCGCCCGCCGCGCCTCGCTCCCGCCGATGCCGCGACGCGCGACCCTCGCGACCACGCGCATCTTTCCGACCGGCCGCGCTGCTTCGTGCGACGCCACCGCCTCCGCCAGCTTGGCGTCATCGATCCAGCCGAGCTGCTCGAACCGCGCGATCACGCGCTTCCCGTAGTCAGGCTCCGCCCCCGCCTTGCGCATCAATGCACCCGCCTCCAGCCGGCTCAGTTGCCGTGTCGCCAGACGAGTCTGGAGCTTCAGCCGCGCCTTCGTGTTCGCCGCGGCCTGATCCAGTCGCGCCAGCAGCGCGGCGTCGATGATCCGTCCCCGCGCGATGCCCAGGTCCGCCGCCGCGTCGTCGTCGATCCGCCACCGGCGATGCCCGCGCGAACGCACGCCGACGCACCCCGGCTTCCCGGCGTCGGGCTGCACATCCGTGATCGCCGCGCCCTCGGCGCTCTTCTCGGCTCGCCCGCCCGCCTTCCGCCCGCCCGGGCCTCGTGCACGCTTGTTCACGTGATCTGGTCCAGCAGCGCGCCGATCTCGCTGATCGCCTTCTGGTCACGCCCGGCCTTCGCAGCCTTCAGCCCCGCGCGCAGCGTCGCGGCCGCGTCGGCGTTGCGCTCGAGCGCGATCTGCGACATCGCCTTGTGATAGAACGCGTAGAAGTACGCGGGGTCCGCCCCGATGCAGCGGTCGTAATAGCAGACCGCCTTCTCGTGGTCCTCGACCGTGCCGCGCTTGGCGTGCTCCTGCGCCAACCCGTAGAGCACGAACGCGTCGTTCGGGTCTGTCTCGAGCATCGCGGCGAGTTTTTCGAGTCGGTGCGGCATCGTTCGATGGTGTGTATCGAGGCGTGCGACTGAACTCCGGTCCCCGATGCACTATCCTACCGCCCGCTGCCCGGCCCGGTCGCGCCGAGCAGGATTGAGGATTTGCGGATGGAGATGTCCATGCACGGGATCAAGACGGTCGGTGTCATCGGTGCGGGTCAGATGGGCGGCGGGATCGCGCAGGTCTCCGCGGTCGCGGGCTTCCAGACGCTCGTCTACGACGCCTTCCCCAAGTCACTCGACAAGTGCAAGGCCGACCACGAGAAGCGCATCGCCCGCGACGTCGAAAAGGGCAAGCTGTCCCAGGCCGACGCTGACGCCGCCAAGTCGCGTCTCCGCTACGTCTCCGGACTCGACACCTTCGGCGAGTGCGACATCGTCATCGAGGCCGTGGTCGAGGACGTCAATGTCAAGATCGCCCTCTTCACACAGCTCGCCGAGATGTTCGCGAAGATTCCCGGCAACCAGATCCTCGCGTCGAACACCAGCAGCATCTCCATCACCCAGATCGCCGCGAGCTGTAACGCGATCCGCGGCGAAAGGGTCGGTGCGCCCGAGCAGATCATCGGCATGCACTTCTTCAACCCCGTGCCGATCATGAAGCTCGTCGAGGTCATCAACGGCCTCGCCACCAGCGCCGAGACCACCCGCCGCACCATCGCCCTCGCCGACGCCATGGGCAAGACCCCGCTCCCGGCCAACGACCGGCCCGGCTTCGTCAGCAACCGCGTGCTCATGCCGATGATCAACGAGGCGTTCTACGCATGGATGGAAGGTGTCGCCAAGCCCGAGGACATCGACGGCATCATGAAGCTCGGCTGCAACTTCCCCATGGGCCCACTCAACCTCGCCGACTTCATCGGCCTTGACACCTGCGTCCACATCATGGACGTCCTCGCCGATGGCCTCAACAACGACCGCTACCGCGCGTGCCCGTTGCTCAAGCAGCTCGTCACCGCTGGGCGGCTCGGCGTGAAGTCCGGCCGCGGCGTGTTCGACTACAGCAAGAAGTAGCGCGCGTACAGCCCGCACGGTACACTGCCGGCCGTCCCGTGGGGCGGGGCCGGAGGTCATCGCATGTTCGGCCTGTTGCTGCTGGTCTGCATATTCATCGTCCTGGGATTCATCTTGGCGTGGGTCGCGGGCATCGTCGCGCGCGAGGAGATGGAGATCAAGACGGGCGTGATCATCATGATCGTCACGGCGGTGATCAACATCGCGCTGCGCTACGCCCTTGCATTGTTGAGCCCGGGGCTTGCACTCTGGTTGGGTCCGGTCGTGAACCTGCTCGTGCTGGCGGTGATGATCAACCTGCTGGGCAAGCTGAGCTGGAAGCACTCGTTCATCATCGCCGCGGTCTTCACGGCTTTGATCTTCGTGCTGAGTCTCGCGCTCGCATCGTGCGCCAGCGCCGTTTAGCAGCTGACACTCACGGGCTCGGCAACCAGATCACCCGCCCGTTCTCGGCGTCCCGCTCGCCGCGGATGCACTGCGCGATCACCGCCGCGACATGTTCGGGCGTGAGTGTCCGCTCGCGTCCGACCGCCTGTTCGCTGAACAGCCCGCGGAACATCGGCGTCTCGACCGCCCCAGGCGCAACGGCGAACGCCCGCACACCGATTGCCGCGCCCTCTTTCGCGCACGACACCGCCATCAGGTTCACCCCCGCCTTCGCCGCCGCATAGGCAAAGAACCCGGGGAACGGGTCCTTTGTCGCCATCGACGACACGTTCACGATCGTCGCCCGTGCCTCCGCCCCGCCGGCCCGCATCGCCTGTCGCATGAACACCGGCCACGCCGCCGCGATCAGGTTTGCCGGGCCGACCGCGTTCACCCCGAAGCACTCCTCGATCATCTCCGGCGTCGTCCGGTCGATCGGCGCCAGCGGCGCGTACCCGGCGTTGTTGACGAGCGCATCAAGCCGCCCGAACCGCTCGACCGTCTCCTCTACCGCGCCAACCGCGTGCTCCGGGACAGCGATGTCGCACCCGATCGTCAGCACGCGCGCATCGTCGCCGATCTCCGTGGCGACCTCCTCCAAGAGCTGTCGCCGCCGCCCGACGAGCGCGACACTCCATCCGTCCGCCGCGAGCAAGAGCGCCGTCGCCCGCCCGATGCCCGACCCCGCGCCCGTGATCAACGCCACCCTGCTCATGCCGCGCTCCGTTCCCAATTCATGCCGTGACGGTAGACTGGCCGCATGGCCCTCCTGCTCGGCATCGACATCGGCACCTCCGCGGCCAAGGGCGTTCTCTTGGATGCCGTGGCCGGCAAGCTCGTTGCCGAGGCTTCCGTCGAGTATCCGCTGAGCCAGCCCCACCCCGGCTGGAGCGAGCAGGACCCCGAGCACTGGGGGCGCGGGGCCTGCCGCATCTGTCGCGTTCTTCTGGAACGCGCCGGTGGAGCGCGGATTGCCGGCGTCGGCCTCTCCGGGCAGATGCATGGCTCGGTGCTGCTGGGCGTATCCGCAGCGAACTCTGGCGGGCGCGACAACGCGCTCCGCCCGGCGATCCTCTGGAACGACCAGCGCACCGCTCGTGAGTGCGAGCAGATCGAGTCAGCAGCAGGGGGGCGGCGGAAGCTCGTCGAGCTTGTCGGCAACGCCGCGCTCACGGGCTTCACGCTCCCGAAGGTGCTATGGGTGCGTGCCAACGAGCCCGACCGCTTCGAGCGCACGCGCACGATCCTCCTGCCCAAGGACTTCATCCGCTTCCGTTTTACCGGCGATATCGCGACCGATGTCAGCGACGGCGCGGGCCTGCTCGCGCTCGACGTCGATGCCCGCACGCGCTGGTGCACGCCGCTGCTCGATGCGCTCGGTCTCGACGCGTCCCTCTTCCCGCCGATCCGCGAGTCATGCGAGGTCGCGGGCGGCATCACCGCGTGGGCGAGCGAACAGACCGGCCTCCCGATCGGCACGCCCGTCGTCATGGGCGCGGGCGACAACCAGGCGGGCGCGATCGGCGCGGGCGTGGTTGTCTCCGGCGAAGTCCTCGCCGCGCTCGGCACCAGCGGCGTGATCTATGCCCACACCGATTCGCCGCGCCGAGACCTTCCGCGTGGCGATGCTCCGCCCGGTCGTCTTCACACTATGTGCGCCGCGACCGGCACCGCCGCGAATGCCGGCGGCTGGTCGCTCACCGGCTGCATGCTCTCTGCAGGCGGCTCACTGCGCTGGGCACGCTCGGTCCTCGCGCCCGATCGCACGTACGACGAGCTCTGCGCCGAAGCCGCGGCCGTTGCGTCGGGCAGCGAGGGGCTCGTCTTCCTGCCATACCTCACCGGCGAGCGTTGCCCGCACCCCGACCCCACAGCGAGGGGCGCGTGGATCGGCCTCACCTCGCGCCACACCCGCGCGCACATGATCCGCGCCGTGCTCGAGGGCGTCGCCTTCGGCATGACGCAGATGCTCGACCTGATGCGCACTGCCGGCGTTACGATCGACGCCGCGCGTCTCGGCGGCGGCGGTGCAAAGTCCGCGCTCTGGCGGCAGATCCTCGCCGACAACTTCGATGTGCCGTGCAGGCTCGTCGGCAGTGGGGGGGACGAGGGCCCCGCCCTCGGTGCCGCCATCATGGCCGGCGTCGGCACCAACACGTTCGACTCTATCGCCCGCATCCGCGGCACGCTCATCTCGGCCGTCGGCGAAACACGCCCCAACCCCGCAACCGTCGCGGCGTACGCAAAGGTCCGATCAACCTACGGCCACCTCTACCACGATCTCCGCGCCACCTTCATCGAACTCTCGGCCCAATAGC
>JAEYNG010000107.1 GCA_023412695.1 Planctomycetota bacterium
TGGATCCACGTTGGAGTGCAGCCGGTGCGGTCATGACGGTTCGGTGACCTCCACCCCGACGACGGACTCTAGGACCGCGCGGGAGTTGCGGATGCCGGTCTCGGGGTCGCCGTCGCCGCGATAGTCGATCGCGAGGGTTCCGGTGTAGCCCACGGCGACGACGGCCTTGGTGAAGTCCACCAGGTCGTATCCCTGATGCTCCGGGCCCTTCTTGCCGGTCTTGAAGCCGATCGTCGAGGCGGTGACGGCGGAGGCGTAGGGCGTGAGCCGGCGGAGGAACGTGAGCGGGTCGCTGTGGGCGGCCGCGGCCTGGTAGTCGGGGAAAGTCCCGATTCGGAAGCCGCCGACGCGCTTGATGAGGTCGGTCAGCCGGTCGGGCTCGGCGGTCAGGCCCTTGCCGGTGCCGAGCAGGAGGTTGACCTCGCGCTTCTCGGCAGCGGACATGACCTTGCGGAGACGCTCCGCGGCGAGATCGAACGCGTCCTCCTCGCCGTCGGTCTCCTGGCTGATGAACAGCGCGGCGGAGTTGCAGCCGAGGCGGTGCGCGGCCTGGACCACGCGGGTCATCCGCTCGATGGCGTCGTCGCCCTTGGCGTCGTTGCCGGAGAAGAAGGGGAGCGGCTCGTTGCGGATCAGGACGAGGCAGGGGCAGGAGGCCTTGTCTGCGGCGTCGCGGAGAGCGTCGAGTTGAGGAACGTCCGCACCGGCGAGGAGGTCGGTCGAGACGTTGAGGCCGTGGAGGCCGAGCGTCTCGCGGACGTATCGCGGCAGGTCGCGCAGGAGCATCGTCCCGGCGGCGGGCCGGCCTGGCTTCAGCCAGAGCTTGGAGCGGAGAGAGCTGGCGGCGAGCGTCAGCAGCATGTCGCGGACTGTAGCATAAACGGCGGCGGGGGCGGGACGGCCACCCCGGGCACGGGTGCAGTTGTGGAAGACAGCCGGCGATGATTGCCGGCATAAACGCCATTTCCAACCGATTCTCATCGGCCGACGGGGTTCCCGGACGATGAACTTTCGGCTATCCTGTGCGTTTCCATGCCGGCGCGGAGTCGCCGGGGGCACCGGAAAGTTCAAAGCGACACGGAGGTTGCCGCGCAATGCGACTGGCCAAGCTCACCCTTCACGGCTTCAAGTCCTTTGCCGACAAGACGGAGTTCACCTTTGACGAGCCGGTAACGGCGATCGTGGGGCCCAACGGGTGCGGGAAGTCCAACGTCGTGGACGCTGTGAAGTGGGTGCTCGGGGAGCGCTCGAGCAAGTCGCTGCGCGGCAAGGAGATGATCGACGTCATCTTCGCGGGCTCGGCGGCGCGCAAGCCGCTGGGCATGGCGGCGGTCACGCTGAGCTTCGAGAACCCGGTGATCGAGCGGAAGCTTGTCGAGGCCGAGGCGGCGATCAGCGAGGCCCCGGTCGCGGGCGAGGACGCGCCGGCCGAACAGCCGCAGCAGGCGGCGGCGACGGAGGAGACGGGCGATTCGATCCTCGACCGCCGGGCGGGCCGAAACCGCGCGCTGCCGATCGACGCGGACGTGGTGGACGTCGAGCGTCGGCTGTTCCGTGACGGCACGAGCCAGTACCTGATCAACGGCAAGCGCTGCCGGCTGAAGGACATCGTCGATCTGTTCCTCGACACGGGCATCGGCGCGGACGCCTACTCGATCATCTAGCAGGGCTAGGTCGATGCGATGCTGCTGGCCTCGCCGCAGGAGCGGCGGACGATCTTCGAGGAGGCCGCGGGCGTCGCGAAGTACAAGGCGCGGCGGATCGAGGCGGAGCGCAAGCTCGAGCGGGCGGAGCAGAACCTGACGCTGACGCGCGAGCAGCTCGCCACCACCGAGCGGCGGCTGAAGGTCGTCAAGGGTCAGGCCGCCAAAGCGAGGACGTTCAAGACGCTCGACGCCGAGCTCAAGGCCCTTCGCGGCGTAGTTACGCTCGATCAGTACGATGCGCTTCAGCAGCGGCTGTCAGGGCTGACGAGCCAGCTTTCGGACCTTGACGAGAAGCGGCGCGAGGCGCAGCAGATGCTCGCGGAGCTCGAGCACGGCAAGCAGGAAGCAGAGATCCGTAAGAGCGAGCTCGCGGGTATTCAGCGGCGTGCGGAGTCGGCGCTGCAGGCGGCCCAGCACGGGCAGGCGCAGGCGGCGCAGCGACGGGAGATGACTATCCGCTCGATCGAGGACGCGAGGAAGCAGTCCGCCGCGGATGCACAGCAGATGGCCGCCGTCGAGCAGTGGATCGAGGAGGTCCGCCGCTCGGTCGAGGAGCAGACCGCGGCCGTCGCGCGGCTGGGCGAAGAGTTGACAAGGGCCGAGTCGTCGCTGGGCGAGCTGGCGCAGCAGCGCGGCGCGGCGCAGAACGCGCTCGCTGAGACGCGCGCCCAGCACGCGCAGAAGCGGACGAGCGCGGCCAACATCGATCGCGAGCGGAGTGCGCTGCTCGCGGCGGTCGAGAGCGACCGTCGCCGCGCCGCGCAGATGCGCGACCAGCTCTCGAACCTTGCGGCGAAGGCGGCGAACAATAAGACCGAGCGCGAAGCGCTCACCGAGCGCCAGCAGGATGCCGTCGCCGCGTGCGAACGCTCGCGTGAGGCGATCACTGCGACGAAGGCGTCGCTCGACGCCGCCGCGGCGGCGCGGCAGCGGCTGACCGCGGACCGCAAGGAGTTGGCACGTTCGGCGGATGAGCTGCAGCAGGAGCTTGTGAGGCTGGACAGCCGTCGCGCGACGCTGCAGGAGATGCACGAGCGGCACGCGGGCATGGGTGAGGCGGTCCGCTTTGTGCTCGACGCGAAGACCGCCGGTCGCGGGTTCGCGGGCGTGGCGGGCGTGCTCGCGGACATGCTCGAGACCGACAAGACGCACGCCGCGAGCGTGGAGGCCGCGCTCGGTGCGAGCCTGCAGGCGCTGGTTGTGCCGACGTTGCTCGATGTCCCGGGGGCGGAAGAACTTTCGACGTTGCCGGGGCGCGTGTCGTTCGTGCCGATGCAAACGCTCGGCGAGCCGGGCGCTGAGCAGGTGATGCACAGCGCGGTGCAGCCAACGCTGGAGCAGCAGGGGGGCGCATCTTCGAAGGCCGAATCGCCGGTCGTCGGTGTGATCGGCGGGGTGTACGGGTTTGTGTCGCGTGTGCGCGACATGGTCCGCCCGGGGGCGGGCGCGGACCCGGCGGTCGCGGCGACGCTCGACCGCCTGCTGGGCCGCACGTTCCTCGTGCGTGATCTCGATGCGGCGATGCTGCTGAAGGCCTCGCCCGATGGCGCGGATGCACGGTTTGTCACGGCCGACGGGCGCGTGCTCGAGGCCGATGGACGCGTGCTCGCGGGCCCGATGGGCGCGGACGCGGGTGGCGGTGGCGGCGTTCTGCAGCGTGCAACGGAACTCTCCGAGCTCAACGTGCGCGTGGCCGAGGCAAAGGAGCGTCTCGCGGCCGAGCGTGCGACGCTCGCGGGTGTCGATGAGCAGGCGGCCGCGGCCTCGCAGCGCGAGGGCGAGCTGCGGACGCAACTCGCCAAGCTCGAGCGCGAGATGGTGGGGCTTGATGCACAGGCGGAGCGGATCGCGGCGGATCTTGCGCGGCTCACGCG
>JAEYNG010000223.1 GCA_023412695.1 Planctomycetota bacterium
GGCGTCATCGGCCCCAACGGCGCGGGCAAGACCACCACCATCCGGATGATCATGTCGATCATCTTTCCCGACTCGGGCGAGCTCTCCGTCCTCGGCCAGCCCTCCGCCGACAAGAGCAAGGACCGCATCGGCTACCTCCCCGAAGAACGCGGCGTCTACCGCAAGATGAAGGTCGCCGCGTTCCTCACGTATATGGCCCGGCTCAAGGGCTTGGACTCCGGCGCGCCCCTCCGCCAGAAGGTCCACACCTGGCTCGAGCGCATGGGCCTGGCCGACAGCGCGAAGAAACGCTGCGAAGAACTCTCCAAGGGCATGCAGCAGAAGGTCCAGTTCATCGCCTCGGTGATCCACGAGCCGGACCTGCTCATCCTCGACGAGGTCTTCTCCGGCCTTGACCCCGTGAACCGCAAGCTCATGCGGACCATGATCGACGAGCAGCACCGCGCCGGCCGCACCATCATCTACTCTAACCACGCGATGTACGAGGCCGAGCAGCTCTGCGACCGGGTCTTCATGATCCATCGCGGCGTGAAGGTCCTCGACGCGACGCTCGGCGAGATCCGCGCGCGATTCGACCCGCGCACCATCATCGTCGAGCCCGCGGCCGACGAAGGCCTCGCCGAGGCCGCGCTCGGAGCGATCCCCGGCATCGACGCGCTCCACCACACGCGGGACGGGCTGGAACTCCACCTGGGCGAACACACCGACCCGCGCGGCGTCATGGCCGAGATCGTCCGCGCGACGCCCGTCCGGCGCGTCGAGCTCAAACGCGTCACGCTCGAAGACGTCTTCATCTCGCTCGTCGAGGAGCGTGGCGTATCGCACGAGGAGGCCGAGCACCTCCGGGCCGCGGTCGGCGCGCTCGCCGGCGAGGGCGCACAGGAGGCCGAGTCTTGATCCGCATCATCCAGATCGCCTGCCGCGAGTTCGCCTCCACGGTCCTGACCAAGGGCTTCATCATCGGCGTGCTGCTCACGCCGATCATCATCTTCATCGCGATCGGCGCGATCGCGCTGACGCGCAACCTCAAGGGCCCGCAGGTCGCCGGCAAGCTCGCGGTCGTTGACCGCACCGGCGTCGCCGCGACGGGCATCCTCGAGCGCTTCTCCCCGGAGGCCGCGGAGGCCGAGCGCGCCAAGGCGAAGGAGGCCATCGGCCAGGCGATCGACGGCTCGCTCCAGCAGATCCCCATGGACCCGTCGCAGAAGGCCATGGCCAAGGGCATGGTCGCCGGCGAGGTGGACAAGGCCCTCGCCAAGATCGGCCGGATCGACGTGAACGTTCTCTCCGAGGATAACGACGCCGCGATCCAGTCGATCAAGGACGAGCTGGCCAAGACCGACGTCCACGCGGCGGCCAAGGACCCCACGCTCCCGCAGCCCACCGTGGGGCTGATCATCGTCCCGCGCGAGGCCGTCTATGCCCCAACCGATGGCGCGTACGCGGAGATCCAGTCCTTCTGGCCCGACAAGGTGGACTTCGAGATCCGCGAACGCATCCACCGCCGCATCGGCGAGGCGATCGTGGACGCACGCGTCTTGACCGACCCGCGCGTCGCCGCATCGGGCCTGAAGGCCGCCGACATCCGCAAGCTCCTCGAACGCCCGAGCGCGGCCGACAAGGTCGTCACGCAGGCCGGCGAGAAGAAGAGCGCGGGGGCGCTGCAGATGATGATCCCCGCCGCGTTCATGGCCCTGCTCCTCGTCGCCGTCATGTCCAGCGGCCAGATGCTCCTGACGACCACGATCGAGGAGAAGAGCAGCCGCGTGATGGAGGTGCTGCTCTCGGCCGTCTCGCCGTTCCAGCTCATGCTCGGAAAGATCATCGGCCAGCTCTGCGTGGGCCTGCTCATCCTGCTGATCTACTCCGGCATGGGCATCGCCGCGCTCATCGCCTTCAGCCTCAGCCACCTCGTCGATCCGTTCGCGATCGTCTACATGGTCCTGTTCTTCCTGATCGCGTACTTCATCATCGGCTCGATGTTCGCGGCGATCGGCAGCGCGGTCACCGAGCTGCGCGAGGCCCAGACGCTGATGACCCCGGTGATGATGGTCGTGCTCTTCCCCTGGCTGCTGTGGATGCCCATCAGCCGCGCGCCCAACTCCCTCTTCTCGCAGGTCCTCTCGTTCGTGCCGGGCGTCAACCCGTTCGTCATGATGATCCGCCTGACCGGCTCCGAGCCCCCGCCCGCGTGGCAGACGTGGCTGGCGATCCTCGTCGGCCTGCTGACCGCCGCGTTCTGCGCATGGTTCAGCGCGAAGATCTTCCGCGTCGGTGTGCTGATGTACGGCAAGCCGCCGAATCTCCGGACGCTGGTCAAATGGGTGAGGATGGCGTGAGCTCGCAACTCGACAAGTTCGATCTCTACGAGCTCTGCGTCCAGTCCCCCGACTACGACGCCCGAATGCTCAACGCCATCCACGGCCGCTCGCCCCGCGTGCTCGGCGAAGATTTCTGCGGGTCCGCGGCGATCTCCCGCGCGTGGACAGCGCTCAATCGGCACAACCGTGCAATCGCCGTCGATCACGACGCCGCGACGCTCGCCAAGGCGCAGTCCAAGGACCCCGGCCTGACCGACCGCGCCGCCGCCGGGCGCATCACCTACGTCCTCGCCGACGTCACGGCCGTCCGCGACCGCTGCGACCTCATCAGCGTCCAGAACTACTCGATCTGCGAGCTGCACGAACGCGACGCGCTCGTCGAGTACCTCGCGCACGCCCGCTCCCGCCTTGGCCGCGGCGGCGTCTTCGCCTGCGACATCTACGCCGGGGCCGACTGTTTCTTCACCGGCCGCATCAAGCGTGCGTTCGACGGGCCCAACGGCGAGAAGATCACCTACACCTGGGAGCACCGCATCGCCGATCCGCTCCGCGCGCGCGTGCAGAACGCGATCCACTTCGACATCCGCGACAAGGGCCGCAAGCCCATCCCCCTGCACGACGCGTTCGTCTACGACTGGCGGCTCTGGAGCCCGCCCGAGCTCGCCGACGCAATGACCGAGGCAGGCTTCTCGGCCGTCCAGGTCTTCCCGCGATTCGCCGAGGCCGTCGACGACGATAATCGCTACCACGTCCTGCCCATCGAGGACAGCAACGAACTGAGCGATTCGTTCAGCGTCTACGTCGTCGGTAAAAAATAAACGGGCTCAGTCGATCCCTTGCGCCGCAAGCCACCGCTCGGCGTCGATCGCCGCCTGGCAGCCCATGCCCGCCGCGGTCACCGCCTGGCGGTAGTGCTCGTCCGCGACGTCCCCCGCCGCGAACACGCCCGGGAGGTTCGTGTAGCTGTTGCGGCTCTTA
>JAEYNG010000224.1 GCA_023412695.1 Planctomycetota bacterium
CGCCGTAGCTGGTCGTGTCCTGGCCGATGTGGTTCAGCTCGAACGCCCCATCCGCGAGCAGCTCGCGGGCCTCGATCTCGATCCGGTCCAGCGGCTTGGAGCGCATCTTGCCGCGAATCGACGGGATCGTGCAGAACGCGCAGTTCTGGTTGCATCCCTCGCTCACGCGGAGGTAGGCGTAGTGTCGCGGCGTGATCCGCAGGCGGGCCGAGTCGTCCTCGAAGTACCCGATCCCCGTGCCGTCCTTGCCGTTGACTGTCAGGCCGATGGTCTTGTGGCCGCGTTCCTTCGCAGCGACGAGGGCGTTGCCGGCGATCCAGTACTTCGGCCCGTCGGCGTCGAGCTTCGCACGGGCCGCGCCGCCGCCGCGGACCGCCTCGACGATCTTGTCGCGGTCGAACACGCCGATGAGTGCGTCGATACCCGGGGCCCACTCGAGCAGCTTGGCCCGGTGCCGCTGCACAAGGCATCCGGCGACGACCACGCGCTGCACGCGGCCCTCTTCCTTGGCGCGGATCGCGTCGTGGATGCCCTCCAGCGACTCTTCCTTGCTGGCCTCGAGGAACCCGCAGGTGTTGATGACGATTGCGTCCGCCCCGCCACCCTCGGCGTCGGCGGCGACAACGGCCAGGCCGTCCTCAGCCAGCAGGCCGAGCATCTTCTCGGAATCGACAAGGTTCTTGGGGCAGCCAAGCGACACGAACGCGACCGAGGAGACCCCCTCGGCGGCGTCGGGTTGGGCGGACTTCTTCGGGCGGTTTGGCAAGCACGAAGTGTAGGTTGCACGCCGCGAAAAAGCCGCTTATCCGAGGGCTTTCCTGATCGCCGCGACCTCCCCCAGCACCCGCGGCATGTCCGCCAGCCGCAGCATCGTCGCCGCATCCGACAGGGCCGCCTTCGGCTCCGGGTGGCACTCGATGAAAAGGGCGTGCATGCCGATCGACGTCGCGGCCTTCGCGAGCAGGGGGGCAAAGCGGGGCTCGCCCCCGGTCACCTTCCCGCCCTCACCCTTGCCGGGACGCTGGGTTGAGTGTGTGCAGTCGAAGCAGACCGGCACCCCCAGCTCCATCATCTCCGCGACGCCGAGGAAGTCATTCACCAGCCGGCCATACCCAAAGAACGTGCCCCGCTCGGTCAGCATGGCGTTCCGGCAGCCCGCCTCGGCGAGCTTGCCGAGCGGCCCGGACATCTCGCCCGGCGACACGAACTGACCCTTTTTGACATTCACGCCGCGGCCGTGGGCTGCGGCGGCGCGGCCTGCGGCGACCAGGAGGTCCGTCTGCCTGCAGAGGAACGCCGGGATCTGCAGGAGGTCGATCGCCCGCGCGCACGGCTCGGCCTGTGAGGCGTCATGAACGTCCGTCGTTGTGGGAACCCCGAGATCGCGCCCGAGCTTCGCGATCCACGACACGCCTTGCTCGAGGCCCGGCCCCCGGGGCGAGTCGATGCTCGTCCGGTTCGCCTTGTCGAAGCTGGCCTTAAAGATGTAGCTCAGGCCCAGGTTCCGGCAGATGTCCCGCACAGCGGTCCCGATCTGCATTCCGTGTTCGAAACTCTCGAGCACGCACGGCCCGGCGATGACGCACAGCGGCTGCCCCGGCCCGATGCGGACGTCGCCCGCCTGACAGGTCTGATTCATGACCAAGCGTAGTCGGGCCGTATTCGCACGCGGCGCACGGGATCGCGGCGACGCTCTGCGTCACCGCTGTTTGGTTCACTTCCAGGCTCCGCCTGTGTTACTGATCAGCCCGCGCGCTGGCGACCGCTCCGAACCAGTTGCCGATCGTGTCCACCCACCGGACCAGCGTGTGGCGGTGGGAGATGATCAGCAGCGCGAACATCAGAGTGACCAGGAGCCGGTACGTCCGTACCTGCTTCTCCATCGACTCGATGCGTTCATCTGCGCTTCGCATAGGACATTGCTCCGACGGTTCCGAGAACCTCGGAGCCATCGCCATCGGCACACAGGGCTTCGGAGCGTGAGCAATTCCTTGAACAGGCCCGCGGCATTATCGGACGAGGGCCGCGGTCAACGGCTCGGCGGCGCCTCGCCGCCGGTCGGCGCACGCTGGCCGGGGCCGAGCGCTCCCGACATGTCCGGCCGCGGCTGACCGCGGCTGCGATCCATGAGGAACCAGAGAATGAGCACGACCACGACCGGCAGCACCAGCCAGATCACCAGCCCCACCCGGCCCAGCCGGGGCTGGGAAGCCATCGCGGAGCCCGGCACGTCGGCTTGTGATTCGGACGCGGCCATGCGGTCTTGGTCACCGAGCGGGGGGTGAATCAGCCCTTGAAGTTCTTCTCGACCTCGGCCCAGTTCACGACGTTCCACCAGGCGGTGATGTAGTCCGGCCGGCGGTTCTGATAGTTCAGGTAGTACGCGTGCTCCCAGACGTCGAGCCCGAGGATCGGACGCCCGCCGCACCCGGCAATCGCCTGCCCCATGAGCGGCGAATCCTGGTTCGGGGTCGAGCAGATCTGCACGCCCGTGCCGTCCGTCTTCACGCACAGCCACGCCCAGCCGGAGCCGAAACGCGTCGTCGCGGCCTTGGCGAACTCTTCCTTGAAGTGGGCGAAGTTGCCGAACGCGGCGTTGATCGCCTTGGCGACCTCGCCCGTCGGCTCACCGCCGCCGCCCTTGCCGGCGGGGGCCATGACCTTCCAGAACAGGGAGTGGTTTGCGTGCCCGCCCGCGTTGTTGCGGACCGCTGTGCGGATGTTCTCCGGGATCTCGGAGAGCTGCTGGATCACCTGCTCGACCGGCATGTCCGCCCACTTGGTCCCGTCGAGAGCCTTGTTGGCGTTGTCGACGTAGGCCTTGTGGTGCTTGCCGTGATGAATCTCCATCGTCTTGGCGTCGATGTGCGGCTCGAGAGCGGTCGCCGGGTACGGCAGTTCGGGCAGTGTGAACGGCATGTTGTCCTCCTCCCATTGGTCCGAGCGGTTCGGATGGATAGGTCTTTGATAGGAAACGGAGTGAATTCCACACGTTTTCCCGAGCCGCCTTGCAGACATTCGCGGCATCAGGTACATTGCGGCCGTCGACGCCGACTCCCTCTGGGTGCCGGTTGCGGCAAAAGGTTATAGGGCGAGCCTACGCGGAGCCGGGAGACCGGTCAACCGCCTCCGGCTCGACCCGCTGCCCAACGGAGTTGGGGGTGGGTGGGATGCGTGATGAATCGTTCCTCGCACGGATGCGAAGCAAGGAATCCCCTATATTGGGGTTTTGTTGTGCGTCTTTGTGTGCGAGTCGGAACACCAACGCGTTTCGACCATATATGGAAGCGAGAAACTGCTGCCGCGTGGCGGTAGACGCTGGTGAGTGGGAATGACGTCCCGGGGGTCCGGGTGTAGGGATCAGGCAAGTCGAGTATTGAAGGGAACTTGAACGCCGCGAAGGACTTCGGCGTACAGAACACAAGCAGCACACTTCTCGCGAAACCTGCCGGAAAGCGATGGCACGAGGGAGCACCCGTCGGTGTGCTTCCGGTGAGTTCGAGTGAAGTGTGCGGGG
>JAEYNG010000266.1 GCA_023412695.1 Planctomycetota bacterium
GCTTTACGCTCGACAGCTTCGTCACCGCCAGCGCGATCGCCGCGCAGACAGCGTTTACCTCCCGCTATTTCCAGGGGGTCTTGCGCGCAGGATTCCTTTCTCTCCCCCGCGTGGCGGCTCCGCCACACATCAAGGGACTCGCGCGCAAATTCGCGTTTCACCCCTCACCCCTCACTTTGCCACCTCAACAAGGGAGTCTCGCGCGCAGGTTTGTTCCCCGCCCTCACTCCACCCGCTCCAACACCTCCAGCACCGCCATCAGCGACTCATCCCCCGCCCCCGCGCCCGGCCGAACCGTCCTCGACGGGTCCGGGTTGTTCGCGTTCCCCGCCGAGTTGTCGAACGTCCCCGTCACCACCACCCGCTGCCCCGGTGCCACCACCACCGGCTCCTCAAACACGTACCGCATCTGCCACCGGTAGTCATACCGCGGAGCCTCGAGCAATGACCGCGCATCCTGCCGCCCCGCCGCCCCCCCTGTCCGCACGCTCATCGACGTGCCCCGCGCACGCATACTCGGGAACACCGACAGCACGCGCAGCTCGCGACCCGGCCGCGCCTCTGCGCGCCCGGTCTCCCGCTCACCCCCGCTCGCGATCTCCAGATCCACATCCTGCACGACCACGCTCTTCACCTCTTCCCGCGGCCGCTCGCCCAGCCCGATCGCCATCCGCAGCGACGACATCATCTCGCGACCCATCGGCTGCGCGTATTGATCGACCAAGAGCGAGCACCCCCGCGGCAATCGCCGCGCCACGCCCTCCGGATACCGCACCAGCGTCTGCGCCGGGCTGTATACCCCCAGCAGTTCGAGCCCCTCCACCGGCGCATCCCCCGCCGGCGGTTCCACCCCCTCCGGCAGGATCCACACGAGCGCATGGTGCACCGTGTCCGGCTTCACCGGCCGGAACTCGATCTCGCGCACCCACCCATCCTCGGCGATCTGCAGTTGCATCACCGACCGCTTGTGCACCAGCGGCCCGTCCGCCGGCAGCCGCAGCGTCGGCGTCATGTACAGCAGATCCGGCCGCCCCCCCCGCGCGCCGCCCACACGCCACTCGTCGCTCGCCGCGCTCGGCGGCCGCGGCCCCTCCGCGAAGCTCCCCAGCGCATGCTCCGACCCCAGCCACTCCAGCAGGTCCGCGCGGTCGCCGTCGCTCATCTGTCGCGGCGAATCGAACGCACCGAGCTCGCTCGTCACGCGGCCGTTCGACGGCGGCATCAGCTCGTCGCGCACCACCGCCTCGATCATCGACACGCGCCCGAGGATGTCCGGATACGTCGCGAGGCTGAACGGTGCAACGCCCCCCGGCCGATGGCACGACACGCAGTTCGCCGCGAGGATGTGCGCCGCGCTCCCGAAATACGTCAGACTCGTCTCCGCCTTCTTGCGCGGCACATCCACCAGGCAACCCGGCGCGAACGTCGCCTTCACCCCGGGCGCCCCCGCCCTCCCCGCGAGTGTCGCGTCGAGCGCATCGCGCAGGTACATGCCCCGCGGCGCGGGCAGCGACGTCCCGACCCCGTACTGGTCATCCACCGCGCCGCGGTATACCAACCGCGAGTCGGAATCGAGCACGAAGACTTCCGTCGTCGTGCGCACGCCGAACGTGGACGCGACCGCCCGGTCCCGGTCCGGCAGGTACGGCCCGGCGAACCCGAACTCGCGCACCTGCTCGCGCATCTCCCGCTCGCTCTCCGCCTCAACCGTGTTCACGTACACGAACGCGACGCCCTTGGCCGCGTACTCCCGCTCGATCCCCGCCAGCCGCGGCCCATACTTCCGCGACAACGGGCACCCCGTGCTCGTCATCGCCACCACGACCGCGCGGCGATCCTCGAACAGCTCCGCCGCTTCGACCGTCCGGCCGTCGAGCGTCACCAGCGCGGGCAGCGTGAACCGCTCGCCGATCCCCAGCCCCTTTGCATCTTCGACACTCGTCTGTCTTTGGAGGACCGGCGTGTCCGTGACACGCTCAGCGGACTGGCAGGACACCACCACCATGCAGCACGACAGCGCAACCCCGCCGGCAATGATCAGTCGCTGTGAGATCCAACATGATTGTCGCTTGTCCAGAGTCCAAAAGCAGTCCGACATCCGACATCCCACATTGTCAGAACTCCGCCTGGCCCGGGGCGCGCGGGAACGGGATCACGTCGCGGATGTTCGCCATGCCGGTGACGAACAACATCAGCCGCTCGAACCCGAGCCCGAAGCCCGCGTGCGGCACGGTGCCGTACCGGCGCAGGTCGCGGTACCACCAATACTCCTTGGCGGGCAGCTTCATCTCCTCGATCCGCTGGTCGAGCCGGTCGAGCCTCTCCTCGCGCTGCGAGCCGCCGATGATCTCGCCGATCTTCGGCACCAGGACGTCCATCGCAGCAACGGTGTCGCCCGGCGCACCATCGGTGCCGGGCTCGTTGAGGCGCATGTAGAACGCCTTGATCTGCTTGGGGTAGTTCATCAGGATGACCGGCTGCTTGAAGTGCTCCTCGGTGAGGAACCGCTCGTGCTCGGTCTGCAGGTCGCTGCCCCATTTCACCTGGAACTCGAACTTCTTCCCCTTGCCCTGCGCATCCTGGATGATCTTCACCGCCTCGGTGTACGGCAGCCGCAGGAACGGCTTCTCGATGACGTGCGCCAGCCGGTCGAGCAGGCCCTTCTCGATCCGCTCGTCGAAGAACTTCATGTCGTCGGGCAGCTCCTTGAGCGCGGCCCGCACGCAGTACTTGATGAACGCCTCGGCGATCTCGCTGTCGCGCATGAGGTCACAGAAGGCCATCTCCGGCTCGATCATCCAGAACTCGGCCAGGTGCCGCGCGGTGTTGCTGTTCTCCGCGCGGAACGTCGGCCCGAACGTGTACACGTTCGACATCGCGCAGCAGTACGTCTCGACGTTGAGCTGCCCCGACACCGTCAGGTGCGCCTCCTTGCCGAAGAAGTCCTTCGACTCGTCGATCTGTCCCTCCGGTGTCCGCGGCAGGTTGCACATGTCGAGCGTGCTCACCCGGAACATCTGCCCTGCGCCCTCGCAGTCGCTCCCGGTGATGATCGGCGTGTGCACCCAGTAGAAGCCGCGCTCGTGGAAGAACCGGTGCACCGCCATCGACAGGCAGTGCCGCACCCGCGCCACCGCGCCGAACGTATTGGTCCGCACGCGCAGGTGCGCCACCTCGCGCAGGTACTCGAAGCTGTGCGGCTTCGGCTGGATCGGATATTGGTCCGGGTCCTCCACCCACCCCGTCACGCGCACCGCCGTCGCCTGGATCTCGTTCCCGCCCTTGGGGTTCTTGACGATCTTCCCCTCGCACTCGACCGAGCAGTGCGTCGAGAGCCTCGTGATCTCGCTCTGGTAGTTCGGCAGCCCGCCCTCCCCGCCGCTCGCCACCACCTGGATCGGGTCGAAGCACGTGCC
>JAEYNG010000287.1 GCA_023412695.1 Planctomycetota bacterium
CTCGAGTACCGCGTCGGCCTCGATGCCCCCGCCGCGCTCGCCGGCCGCACCGCACGCCTCGCCGTCAGCCTTGTCCCGCCCGTCAACGGGCGCATCAACCCCAACGAGTTCTTCCCGCCGGTCACCATCAGCGCCGACCCCGCCTCCGCAGGCGTCGCGACCCAGCATTGGTCACTCGACCCCGCGCTCGTGAACCCCGGCCAGCAGCTCTGGATGCAGTGGTTCATCGACGACCCCTCCGCCCCCGGCAGCGCGGCCCTCTCAACCGTCGCCCGCACCACGCTCTTCTGCGGCTCGCTCGGCTGCCCCGACGCCTGCCGCGCCGATTACGACAACAACGGCGCAATCGCCGTCCCCGACATCTTCGCCTTCCTCTCCGACTACTTCGCCGGCCGCATCCGCGCCGACGTCACCGCCAATGGCGGCGTTACCGTCCCCGACATCTTCGCGTTCCTCAACAACTGGTTTAGCGGGTGCGATTGAACGACTGCAATGGGGGGACGAGTGGTAATCCACAGTCTGCATGTGTACGTGTCCGGCTCAGTAGCCGTCAAAGCCCGGTGGAAAGTACGGGATAGGCTCCGGGTTGCGTATCTGCCTGACGGCGTTACGGACGGAAGTGTCGATGCCGAACTCAGCCGGATTGTATTGGTACATGCGCCGGATGCTGCTGCCCGAATAACCAAGCAGGAGCGAGTTGAGGATTACATTCCGCTGATTTGTCGCGGGCAACATCGGGACGAACACGAACTGTGCCGCGCCGAGAGCGCCGACGATCCCCATGAGCATCACCGGCCTCCGGGAATGGGCCGGGAACTGTGCTTGGAGCCACCAACCCCCCAGGATGAACGCAACGACCACCGCGGGAAGCACGAGCCCCGCATTGCCCATGAACAGCACAGTGCCGAAGTACATCGATGGGGCGAGCGCGAGCGCCCCAAGCAGCAGCACGCCGGCGTTACTGCGCCAGTGCCGCAGCAACTTGGCCAGCCCGGCCGCGGCCAGCGGCGTGACAAACATCGCTCCAAGCAAGTAGAAGATCACGTACTTCCCGCCGTTGCGCACGAGCCCGTCAAGCAGTCCCTTCCGCGCCATGCTATAAGTTCTGATGAGTTCGGACTGGGCTCGTACACGCTCGACATACACGCCAACCCCGCCGAGGATCTCCGCCGTGAACAGCAGCCAGAACAGGCAGCAGATGGCGCAGATCATCCCGCACGCCGCCCAACCCCGCACGATGGGCGCACGCGACACGATCAGAAAGCCTGCGAGCAGAGGGCCTGCAAAGGCGACCATGTCGGGGCGCAGGATCGTGCCGATGCCCGTCGCGGCCGCAGCGGCGTACAACAGCCCGAGCCGTCGCTCGTGCGCGTACCGCAGGCCGAAGTAGGCGATCGCCGGCGGGACCGCGATCCACGTCTCGTAGCTCGCCGCCGGGACCGAGTGATACCACACAAGCGGGCTCAACGCCGCGGCGATTGTCGTTGCCGCGGCCATCCACGGTCGCAGGAACATTGCGCACAGCAGGTACAGGAACACAACGCCTACAAGCGACACCGAAATGGCGGTCAGCGTGAACGCGTTCACCGGATCGGTGAACATCGTAAAGAACCTCGCCAGCAGTACCCATCCGATGTTCCCCGGCATCGGCACGTTGAAGGTCTCGTCGAGCTTCAGAGCGTTGACATACGCGGAGCCGTCCTTGCCGAGAAGCCCGTCGGGCCAGTAGGCAAGACGCGAGATCAGGACGATGCCCAGCGTGCACGCCAGCGCGGTCAGGTGCGGGCGACGCTCATGCGGCGTGACCTCGCGTGCTCCATTCATTGGTTATGCCCTCCACAAGCAGTACGCCAATCGCTGATCGACCCGAAGTCAGCGGAACAACCCGTACTTCAGGATGCAGTAGACCGCCCGGAGCCCATCCCTCCAGCCGATCTTCTTGCCCTCCTCGTATGTTCGCCCGCGGTACGAGATGCTGACCTCGTAGATCCGCAGCCCCTTCATCGCGGCGAGCTTGGCCGTGATCTCCGGCTCAAAACCGAACCGATCCTCCTCGATCGTGATCCTCTGGATAACTTCGCGCCTGAAGACCTTGTAGCAGGTCTCCATGTCCGTGAGGTTCAGGTTGGTGACCATGTTGGACAGACGCGTGAGGAACTGATTGCCGATGCTGTGCCAGTAGTACAGCACGCGCCGTGTCTCGCCGCCGGCGAACCGCGAGCCGAAGACAACGTCCGCCTCACCGCTGACGATCGGGGCGATCAGCTTGGGGTACTCGTTGGGGTCGTACTCCATATCGGCGTCCTGAATGATCACGATGTCACCGGTCGCCTTCGAGATCCCCAACCGAAGCGCCGCGCCCTTACCCCGGTTTATCTCGTGGTGGAAGACCGTGATGTTGGGGTACTCGCTCTTGAGTTCCTCGAGTTTCTCGGCAGTCCGATCCTTCGAGCAGTCGTTGACGATCACCAGGTCCTTCTCGACGGGGACGCGCTGCACCGCCGCGACGATGTCTTTGATGTACCGTTCCTCGTTGTAGACAGGGATAACAACCGTCAAACGCATGCGCGGGCCCTCAGGAGATCGAAGCCGTACAGATTACACCATGCTCCGCCGACCTTGGACGCCGGGTTTATAGATTTTGCAAGTATGATTATCGGTCCTCAGTACTAAGGACGCATCTGGGCAGTCATGGCGGGATCGTGTATAAAGCACTCCCCGATGCAGAAGGAGCAGCGACATGGGCGGTGAGCGGGTCACTCGTGGGCACGGCTTCCTCGAGCCCTTTCTTGCACGCAAGAGGGCGTCGATGGCCAACGCGCTTATCCCCGCGCCCAGCCGCAGCGGCCGCATCCTCGACGTCGGGTGCGGCTCGTCGCCGTTCTTCCTGCAGAACACCCAGTTCGCCGAGAAGTTCGGCGTGGACAAGATGGCCGCGCCGGGCGTCCTGCAGAACGGCTCCGGCCCGGGCATCCGGCTCGAGAAGCTCGATGTCTACGAGTCGGACTCGCTCCCATTTGAGGGCGACACGTTCGACGTGGTCACCATGCTCGCGGTGTTCGAGCACATCCGTGTGGACCGGCTGATCGGGCTGATCACCGACATCCACCGCGTGCTCAAGCCCGGCGGGGTGTACGTCATGACCACCCCTTCGGGCTGGACGGGTCCGATCCTCGACACGCTGAAGTTCCTCCGGCTGGTCTCGCCTGAAGAGATCAACGAGCACGAGGACAGCTACTCGGTCAAGAAGATCAAGGCCATCATGGCCAAGACGCCGTTCGCGCCCGACCGGACACGCTACGGGTACTTCGAGCTCGGCATGAACGTGTGGATGCAGGCGAAGAAGTGATCACGCGGGTTGATGCATCTCGCGCTTGCGGATCGGCTTGGCCGGGTTCCCGCCGTAGATCGTCCACGGCTCGAGGTCCCTCGTCGCGACCGCCGCGGCCCCGAGCACCGAGCCCTCGCCGAGCTCGATCCCCGGCATGACGAAGGCCTTTGCGCCGATGAACACTTCTTCGCCGACGATGATGTCCCCGACAATCAGCGGCAGCGCAGGGTCCGACAGGTCGTGCGTCCCGCCGCAGAGGTAGGCGTACTGGCTCACGACGCAGCGGGCCTTGAGCGTGACGTGCCCGAGGTTGTAGACCTCGGACCTTGGCCCGAGCGCAGAGCGGTCCTCGAGCGTGAGCTGCCACGGGATCTTGATGATGCACGAGGGCGCGACGAACGGCAGGCCGCTGATCTTCGCGCCAAAGAGCTTGAGCAGGAACAGCCGCCACTTGTTGAGCTGCTTGGGCGTCGGACGGAAGAGCGTCGCGCTGACGACAATCCACAGGGCCATGCCCAGCCGCTCGCGCAGCGGCCAGGGCGAGGCGTAGCGCCCGGCCTGCGAGGGATTCTTGACGCGCAGCCGCGGCTTCATCGCAAGAGCTCCCGGAAGTCGGCGATGTACTGCGCCGCGACCTGCTCGTAGCCGAAGCGCTGGGCCTCCTTCGCCGCGGCGTCGCCCATGGACTTGGCGCGTGCCGGGTCGGTGATCAGCCGTCGCAGCGACGCCGCGAGGTTCTGCGCAAGGTCGCCCGAGCGGTGGTCGTAGACCTCGCCGTTGACGCCGGGCGTGAGGTAGTCGCGGAACTGCGGGATGTCGGACACGACCGGCGCGAGGCCGACGGCCATCGCCTCCATCGGCGCGACGGGCTGGGCCTCGCCTTGCTCGGCGAGCGTCGGGTAGCAGTAGTACGAGGCGGACTGCAGGGCCGCGGCGAGCTGCGCGCGGTCGTAGATCGGCGGGAGGATCTCGACGGGCGCATCGCCGGCGAGCGCGCGGAGGCGGTTGACGTATTCGTCGCCGCCGCCGCCGCGATCGACCGCGGCGGGGCCGATGAGCCTGAGTGCGAGGTCGGGGAACTCGGCGCGGAGCAAGCGGAACGCCTCGACGAGGACGTGCAGGCCCTTCTCGGGGTGGATGCGGCCGGTGAAGCAGATGGTGCGCGTGCGCCCGGGCGCGGGGGCGAGGGGCCGGTCGGCGGGTGGCTTGAAAAAGCCGAGGTCGATCGGGTTGGGGATGACGCGGACCCGCGGGGCGAGCTCGGGCCGCTCGGCGATGATGGCGTCGGCGATCGCCTTGGAGACGGCGCTGAGCCGGTGGACTTTACGGTAGAGCCGCATCTGTCCCTTGGGCACGCGTTGAACGTTCATCGAGATGCGGCCCGCGCTCCGCTTCAAGCTCGCGAGCATCGCGGGGAGCCAGAAGGCGTTGGTGACGGTGATGTCGGCGCGCGGGCACCTGAGGAACATGCGCGTCGAGAAGCAGATGTCCTTGAGCAGGTCGATCTTGACGTTGCGGCCCTGCTTCCACTTCGTGAGCCGGATCGTGCGGACGCCGTCGCGGGTCTCGTCGGCGGGGAGACCGTCGAACGCGCGGGAGAGGACTGTGACGCGGTGGCCCATGCGGGCGAAGTGGCGCGCGAGGTCGCCCCAGACGCGCTCGACCGCGCCGGCGGGGCCGGGGGGCGTGGGGAACCACGGGCCTGTGACGATGGTGATGGTGAGGGGCGGTTCGGTCATCTTGTGT
>JAEYNG010000471.1 GCA_023412695.1 Planctomycetota bacterium
CCATTGCTCCCCCCGAGGCACCAGCGCTCTCCCCGCCCGAGGTGGACTTGAGGACCTGCTGGATGGAGGATCGCGCGAAGCGGACCTTGCCGTTGGCGTTCTCGTCGATCTTGAGGACGACCTCGTCGTCGCGGAGGTCGGCGACGGTGCCGATCATGCCGCCGATGGTGAGGATCTTGTCGCCCTTGCGGATGCTCGAGAGGAGCTGCTCGCGCTTCTTCTTCTCCTTGCGGCTCGTGAGCATGCTGAAGACATTGAAGAAGCCCATGATCAGGATGAGCGGGAGGAGGAACTGGAACGGGTTGCCCTGCCCCGCGCCGCTGCCGCCGCCGACTGGCGCACCGGTCGTGCCGGGGGGCGTTGCGCCGCCGCCGGTGACGGAGTTCGTCAGCGCGTCCTGAAAGGCGAGCGAGATCGGAACGGTGTCGAGGATTGTCTGGAACGCTTGCATCGCCTCTCCCATCGCATCAAACGCCCGTCACGCCCCGGACCAACCCGGCGCGGCGACGGGCCAGCGCTGCACCAGGCCCTCCCAGTCGTCCGTGACGATCGTCGCGCGGACGTCGGCCATGAAGCGCTGGAAGTGCCGTAAGTTGTGCAAGGTCACAAGGATCGGACCGAGCATCTCTCCGGCCAGGAACAGATGGCGAATATAGGCGCGCGTGAAAGTGCTGTCACCCACTGGCCGGGGGAGAGCCCCCCCTGCACCGGTGGTCGCATTGCCGGGGACCGGGGAGGAGTTTCCCCATCCTGCCGAAACCCCGTAGGTTGCCGGCGCGCAGGCGGGGCAGTCGCAGCCGGGCTCGATGGGCTGGTCGTCCTCGGCGAACTTGGCGTTGCGGAGGCGGATCTGGCCGGTGGCGGTGAAGGCGTTGGCGTTGCGGCCGTTGCGGGTGGGCAGGACGCAGTCGAACATGTCCACGCCGGCGAGGACGGCGTTGAGCAGGTCGCGCTCGTAACCCACGCCCATGAGGTATCGCGGCTTGGCATCGGGGAGGAGCGGCGCGGTGAGCCGCACAACACGGGCGAGGTCGGCGGGGCGCGCGCCGACGGCGACGCCGCCGATGGCGTAGCCGGGGAGTGCGATGTTGCAGATGCGCTCGGCGGACCATGAGCGGGCGTCGAGATCAATGCCGCCCTGCACGATGCCGAAGAGGGCCTGGTCGCCGGGACGCTGGTGCGCGGCCTTGCAACGTTCGAGCCACCGCACGGTGCGCTCGTTGGCGATGCGGAGGCGCTCGGCGTGGTCGAAGGCGCGGCGTGAGGACGCGAGCGTGTCGCGCCGGATGGCACGCGTGAGGCGCGGGTCGGCGTCGGGCGCGTCCGCGGCGGCGACGCAGGCGGTATCGGCAGCGGGCGGGCAATCATCGAAGGCCATGATGACGTCGGCCCCGAGCGCGTTCTGCACGTGGGTGGCGCGTTCGGGGGTGAGGTCGATGAGGCTGCCGTCCACGATGGACTTGAAGGTGACGCCGTCGTCGGTGATCTTGTTGGAGTCGGCCATCGAGTAGGCCTGGTAGCCGCCGGAGTCGGTGAGGATCGGCGCGTTCCAGGCGATGAAACGGTGGAGGCCGCCGCGACGGGCGACGAGTTCGTGCCCGGGGCGGAGGAGCAGGTGGTAGGTGTTGGCGAGGACGATCTGCGCTCCGGTGGCGGCGACGAGGCCGGGGAGGATGCCCTTGACGGTGCCGCGGGTGCCGACGGGCATGAACGCGGGCGTGTCGAAGGTCCCGTGGGGGGTGGTGACGCGGCCGCGGCGTGCGCGCGTGCGAGCGGAGCGGTGGAGAACGGAGAGGGAGACGGGCATGGCTCAGCGTCTCCCGGTGGCGGCGATGAGGTCGCGGGCGCGATGGAGGAAGTCGCGCTCGGCGGGGGTGAGGCTGTGCGTGCCCTCGTGATCGACCTTGTCGAGGATGCGGTCGATCTCGGCGGCGAGACGCTGGTTCTCGTCCATCGCGACGGGCGGGAGCGGTGCGTTGCGCCGCTGCGGGAGCATGCGGACGAAGGAGCGGAGGATGTGGGGATTGCGGACGAGGTACGCGCCGGCGATCGCGCCGCCGACGTGGGCCGCGTCGCCGCCGGCGTTCGAGCCGCCGGTGAGCAGGTTGACGATCGCCAGCGCGAGGAAGATGTAGACGGCGGTCGCCAGGCGCATGGGGAGGATGAATGCGACGTCGACGATCTGGCGCGGGGCGATGCGGGCGGCGGCGAGGAGCACGCCGAAGACGCCGGCGGATGCGCCGACGAGCGGGGTGTAGATGTCCTCGAAGAGGAGCGCGGGGACGCGTCCGAGCAGCGCCGGGGAGACGTGCGTGAAGACGAGGTAGCCCAGCAGGTTGAGGATGAGGTACATCATCGCGCCTGCCGCGCCGCAGAGGAGGTAGAAGACGAGGTAGCGGCGGCGGCCGAGGTACTGCTCGACGAGGCCGCCGATGAACCAGAGGCCGAGCATGTTGAAGGCGAGGTGGACCCAGTTGGCGTGGAGGAACTGGAAGGTGATGAAGCGCCAGACCTGGAGGTCGGTGAGGGCCTTGCCGGTGGAGAAGTGGCCGACGGCGTCGAGGAGCGGGCGCTGCGTGAAGCGGACGCCGCCGACCTCGACGGACTCGGGCTTGCCGGTGAGGAGGTTGTAGACGACGCGGCCGTCGGCCGTTCGGATGACGGACTCCGGGTCGATCTTGGGGTGGTAGAAAACGCCGGGCGCGAAGAGTCCCGGGGACGGCGGCATGGGCTTGTGCACGCTCGTGAGTGTGACGGCGCGTGCTCGCTGCTCGGGGGTTGTGCTCGTGATCCAGAACTCGCCCCAGGAGATCGTGACGGGTCGGCCGCCAAGGGCCGTGTAGCCGGCGAAGAAGACGGCGATGTTGATGACGATGAGCCAGGTGTTGACGGAGACCAGGCCGAGCTTGCCGAGGCGGTACCGGACCTCGCCCGCGGCTTCGGCGTCGAGGATCGGGTCGTGCGTGTGCTGGTCGGTGAGCATGGAGTGGTCCGGCTGACAGTATCGTCCAGCCGGGGGTTGAGGCGGTTGCGGTTCAGCGTCCGGCGGCGCGTTTGCGGGCGGTCTCGGCCTCGAGGGTCTTGCGCTCGCCGCGGGTCAGGCTGGCCATGCCCTGGTTGGCGATCTTGGCGAGGATGCGGTCGACCTCTTCGCGTTCCTTCCGCTCGCGCTCCTGCTCCTTCCGGGCCTTCTCGTAGGCGCGACGCTCTTCGCGCTCATTTCCGCCCGGCATGCCCTGATAGCCGCGGGAGAAGTCGTACATCTCGAGCGGCCCGGCGTCTTCCATCATTCGGACGCGGGCGCGTTCCTGGAAGGAGGTGATGCCGCAGAAGAGCGCGACGGCGAAGAGAAGGTTCTGGCCGCTGGTGAGGGCGAAGACACCGACGAGCACCGCGACGAAGATGCCGAGGTTGGTGGCGATGAGCATCGACTTGCGGTAGCCGACGCGGGACCAGAGCAGCTCCTGGACGACGCGGCCGCAGTCCATCGGGAACATGGGCAGCAGCATGTTGAACAGGAGGAGGACGAGGTTCATGTGGTACGCGGACCACACGAAGTAGCGGACGTAGGACGTGTCGAAGGCAAACCACTCGAGCGTCCAGACGGAGGTGTAGTTGAACGGGTTGTAGAGGAGGGCCTGGATCGGCGCGCCCATCGCGAGCAGCACGCCGCCGATGACAGGGATGAGGACAACGTTGACACCCGGGCCGCCGAGGGTGGTGATCAGCGCGGCTCGCCAGTTGTGCGGCGGGCGGGCGTAGGCGAGGCCGCCGAGGGGCCACATGAGGATGCGGTCGGCCTCGCCGCCGACCCAGCGGCAGGCGAAGCAGTGGCCGAACTCGTGCAGGAGGACGAGCACGAAGAGCGTCGCCATGCCGAAGGCGGCGAAGGCGAAGCCGATCGCGTCGCGCTGCGCGGGCCAGAGAAGCCTCGCGGCGATGATGACGAGGTAGAGGATATGGATCCGGACGGCGATGCCGAGGACCCGCATGAACGGGACGGACCAAGAGTTGAAGTCATCGCCCTCGACGAACATCCGGCGCATGGCGCGACGGAACGAGCCTCCGAACCCGGAGTCGTTGTCCCTGTCGTCGTAGCGTCGGTCTTGCCAGCCCATGGGAGGTGTTCGTGCTCAAAGCGTCGGGCGAGCGAGCTCAGCCCGGCAGGTGTCCCTTTCGTTGTGCGAGGAGGATCGCGAGCATGCTCTTGGCGTCGCGGAGGTCGCCGGAGTCGATCATGTCGAGCACGCGGCGGAACGGCACCGCCTCCACGATGATCGACTCGTCATCTTCGAGCTCCTGGCCAACGTGCGAGAGGCCCTTGGCGATGAAGGCGTGCATGCGCTCGTCGGTGAGGCCCGGCGTTGTGTAGAACCAGCCGAGGGGCTCGAGGGTTGCGGCGTTGTAACCGGTTTCCTCGATCAGCTCGCGCGCCGCGCACACCGCGGGGTTCTCCGGCGGCTCGATCGTGCCCGCGCAGCATTCCCACAGACGCTCGCCGCTCTCGCCGCCGAGGGCGACGCGCTGGTTGCGGATGAGCACGATGCCGCCGTCGGCAAGGACCGGGACGACGACGATCGCGCCGGGGTGCCGCACCACCTCGCGCTGGGTCTCGCGCCCGTTCTGGCGGACGGTGAGCAGCTCGAAGTCGAACTTGCGGCCGGCGTGGAGCGTGCGGCGCGCAGTGATCCGCGGCGTGCGGTCAGCGTCCTTGCTGGTCGGTGGGTTGCTCATCCGCGTCGATGATATCGACGGCCGGACCCCGGCGGTGGCGGGCGGCTCAGAGCCCGCCGCGGGCGTGCAGGCTGAGCAGCCACGCCTTGACGACGTCGCTTCGCGGCAATGCCTGGAGGGTGAGGTGGGTCACATAGAGGCCCTCGCCGTCATAGTCGCAGCGTGCGACAACGCCGCAGAGGGGTGTGGGCTGATCGTCCACGAGGTGGACGGCGAGCAGCAGCTCGCGGTCGGGGTAGCAGAGCTTGCGCGAGCGGAACCAGAGGCCGGAGCGGCAGATGTCGATGCCCTTGCCGGGCCAGGTAGGCCCCGGGCGGCCGCGGGCGTCGAGCTCGGTGAGGTCGAGGTCGGCCTTGAAGGGGAAGACGCCGGTGGTTCCGGCGGGGCGTGGGTCGGGGGAGTGTCCGAGCCGGGGCCGCTCGGCGCGGTGAGAAGAGGATGCCGTGTGCGTCGCCAATGGTGCCTCCTGCCGAGCCGTCCCCGAGGTCCCGCGGAACAACGTGCGGGCGCGACGCGCAATCGTGGCACGCAGACGAGTGGGGCCGGAGGTCTATCGTTCGGATGCGCGGCGGGGTCGAGGGCGCGGGCGTTGCGCGGAGCGATGTCGAGGTTCCCGACTCCGCACGGCCCGCACGGATGCGCGGGTTTCTCGGACCACCGCGATCACGCCGCGAGTTTCCCCTGTTCTGCCTCCCCCACCTTTGCCCGCCGCCGCCGCACGCCTGTCAAACTGATCCGATTCCATGGCCGCACTCATCGCGATCGTTTCAACCCATACGACCCGCCACCTCGCACGCACGCTGCTCGGTGTGGCGTGCCAGTCGCGGCGGCCGGACCGAGTGGTCGTTTCATGCGACGGGGACGGCGCGGACCTGCGGGACGAGGTCGGGGCGATTTCCGAGGGGCTCGGGCTGGCGGTAACGCTCATCCAGCGTGCGCACGCGGGGGTGTCGAGGTCGGGGCAGGTGCGGAACAACGCCGCGCGGGCGCTGAGCGCCGACGGCGTCGGGAACGATGCGCTGCTGGTGTTCCTCGACGGCGACATCTGCGCCGCGCCCGGGTGCTTCGCGGCCCACGAGCGGCTGGCGCGGAACGCGGATTTGGTGCTGGGCTTCCGGCACGACCTGACGGAGGAGCAGACCGCGCGGTTCGACGATGATGCGCTCCGCGCCGGGCGGGAGCCGGTCGCGCTGAGCGCGGAGCAGCGGAACGCGATCCGCACGCGCGAGGCGAGGTACGCGCGGCAGCTCTTCTGGCGGCGGTGGGGATTCGGCAAGAAGCACAAGCCCAAGCTGCTGAGCGCGAACTTCGCCGTGCGGATGGGCGTGTTCTCGCGCATCAACGGGTTTGACGAGCTCTATGAGGGGTACGGGCAGGAGGACGACGACCTCGGGAGGCGGCTGTATGGCGCGGGATGCAGGCCCGCGCTCGGGCTGACAGAGGCGACGGCGTATCACCTTTGGCACCCGACACGTGCGCCGGGGGACTGGGAGAAGTCGCCAAACGCGGCAAGGTTCCTTCGTGGCGGGCCGGTGCGGTGCGTGCAGGGGCTTGCGAACCCGAAGCCGCAGGGGACGATCAGGCGTTACGAGTTCGGTCGCGATGGCAAGGCCGCGGCCGCGACGCCCGAGGAATGAACTTCACAGGCGGAAGGGCCAGCGGACGAGCGCGACGAGCCCGCGGAAGAATCGGGCGATGGGCCGGATCGGCCGCGCGGGCGGTGGCGGGACGAGGATCGCCGCGGAGCAAGGATCGAGCAGGGCCTCGCGCTCGGCGTAGGTCAGCGGGCGGCGGGCATAGAGGTCTTCGGCGCAGCAGGGGC
>JAEYNG010000043.1 GCA_023412695.1 Planctomycetota bacterium
CTCGTACACAGTGCAGGGCTTCGGCAAGGTCGGCTCGTGGGCCGCGCGCATCCTGAAGGACAAGGGCGCGAAGCTGCTCGCCGCGCAGGACGTCACCGGCGCGATCCGGGCGACAACCCCCGCGGGGCTCGACGCCGACGCGCTCGCCGAGCACGTCAAGAGCACCGGCGGCGTCGCGGGCTTTGCCGGCAGCAAGGCCATCTCGAACGACGAGTTCTTCAGCGTCGAGGCTGATGTGTTCATTCCCGCCGCGCTTGAGAACCAGATCACCGGCCGGACCGCGCGGCTGCTGAACGTCCGCCTCGTCGCCGAGGGGGCGAACGGCCCGACGACCACCGAGGGCGATACGGTCATGCGCGAACGCGGCATCGCCGTCATCCCCGACGTGCTCTGCAACGCCGGTGGCGTGATCGTGAGCTACTTCGAGTGGCTGCAGAACCGCGGCGGGGCGAGCTGGAACGCCGCCGAGGTGGACCAGCGCCTCCGCGAGATCCTCGAACGCGCGTACGCACGTGTGAAGGGGATCGCCACGGAGAAGTCGCTCGACTGGCGCACCGCCGCCTACGCCGTCGCGCTGCGCCGGATCGAGCAGGTGTACGCCGAGCGCGGCATCTTCCCCTGATGCCCGTGACCGCTCCCCTGATCGTCCCCATGGCCCCACTCACCCCTGCTTTGCGAGGTGAACGATGAGCAACCACGTCATCGACGAGCGCACCATCCTCATTACACGGCGCGACATGGAGCGCCTGCGCGGGCTGATCGCGTCGCTCAAGGGGATGTCGGACATCGACGAGCGTGACCGGCCCTACCTGGCCACGCTCGCGGCGGAGCTCGACCGCGCCACGCTGATCGAGGCGAACGAGATGCCGCCCGATGTCGTCACCATGAACTCCCGCGTGCGGCTGAGGGACGGCCGCCGCACGTGGATCATGTCGCTGGTCTTCCCCGAGGACGCCGACCCCGAGGAGGGGTGCATCTCCGTCCTCGCACCGCTCGGGGCCGCGCTACTCGGCTGCCGCGTGGGGCAGGAGGTGACCTTCCGCGTGCCGGGCGGCGCGGAGCGCTCGTGCAGCATCCTGAGCGTGCTGTACCAGCCCGAGGCGGAGGGCGACTGTCCATCGTGAACCGTGCGCGACGCGCCGTTCCTCCTGTACCGTCCCGCAACTTCAACCCGAAGGAGGTCCAGATGATCCCGACGTTCACGATGCCGCAGCTCCAGATCCGCCCCGGCAACCTCCGGTCCAGCCCCGCGATCGAGGCATGGGTACAGCGCAAACTCGCGGGCGTCGTCCGACGCTACGGCGCACGGATGACCGCGATCGAGGTGCACTTCGAAGATGTGAACGGCCCGAAGCACGGCGACACGGACTTCCGCTGCATGATGGAGGCGCGTGTCAACGGGCGGCTGCCGATCGCGGTGCACGCAAAGTCCGGTGACCTGTACGCGGCGATCGACGCCGCGGCGAAGAAGCTCGACGCCGCGCTCGGCCGCGCGATCGAGCGCAGCGACACCCGCGCGCGCCGGAAGTTCCGGCAGGAGCGGGTAAAGGAGTCTGACGGGCATGCACCGCTCGCCGACAACGGCGTCGCCGCGCCCGCGGAGCCCGCTCAGGCCCCGGCATCCGACGGTGACCGCCGCAAGGTGATCATCGCGGGGTACGGGCCCGTCGGGCGCGCGCTGGCCGAGGAGCTGGTGCGGCAGGGCGTGCCGTTCACGGTCGTGGATACCAACCCCGAGACCGCGCGCAAGCAGGAGGGCCTTGGCGTGCCCGCGCTCTGCGGCGATATCACTGACCCCGCGGTGCTGCGCGCGGCAGGGCTTGAGGACGCCGCGGCGATCGCGATCACGATCCCCGACGGCAACGAAGCGGTGCGCGCGTGCGCCGCCGCCCGCGGCATCTCGCCGAGCGTCTACATCGCGGTTCGCACCAACTTCTTGAGCCAGGGCCTCGGCGCGCTGCGCGCGGGCGCCAACTCGATCACCGTCGAGGAGATCGCGACCGCGAACGGGATGGCCGGCGAGGTCGCGCGGCACATCGCTAACGCCGATCGCCCGGCCACACCCGCCGAGGCGGGCTGAGCGATCGCCACGAAGACCGCGGCGGCGCGACCTGTGCGCTCCTAGTGTCGTGCGGAGGCGTGCACGCACGACGATCACAGGAGCATGCGCCATGAGCAGTGGTCTCCAGGGCCGGATCCAGGCATTCCTCAACGGTTCGCCGCACGCGGTGGTCGGGGCGTCGAACGATCGGTCCAAGTACGGCAACAAGGTGCTGCGGTGCTACCTCCAAACGGGGCGCGAGGCGTTCCCCGTGAACCCCAGCGGGGGCCAGATCGAGGGCCTTGTCGCCTACCCCGACCTTGCCAGCCTGCGCCAGCCCGTGCACGGTGTCTCGATCATCACCCCGCCGCGGGTGACAGAGCGGATCGTCGAGGACGCCCACCGCGCCGGTATCAAGCACTTATGGATGCAGCCGGGCGCAGAGAGCGCGGCGGCGGTCAAGCGCGCCGAGGCGCTGGGCATGAGCGTCATCGCGGGCGGCGCGTGCATCCTCGTTGTGCTCGGCTTCGGCGAGCACTGAGT
>JAEYNG010000047.1 GCA_023412695.1 Planctomycetota bacterium
CCTTTACCGAGACCGACCTCGACGGCCGCGAACGCACCGTCGTCCGCGGCGGCGAACTCGTCATCGCCAGCGGCGAGCACCGCTCCCAGCTCCAGAACAAATCGGAGTGCCTCGACCGCCTCCGCGAGCTCCTCGTCGCCGCCAGCCACATCCCCAAACCCCGCCGCGCGACCAAGCCCTCCCGCGGCAGCATCGAACGCCGCATCACCGAGAAGAAACAACGCGGCGACGTGAAGCGCAGGCGATCACGCGGGGTGGATGAATAGCGGACGCATGAATAGAGGCCCCGGCGCAAGCCTGGGCGCTTACCCGCTCCCAGAGAGTCCCGAGTTCGAGTTGGAGCCCGCCCACACCCTCGGAGCCGCGAAGCGCAAGCGAACGGGCAAGTGAAAGACCGTACGCAGAGGTCTTCGAGAAGACGCGGAGGGCGCGGAGATATCAACGCGAAGCTCGCGAAGGGCACCAAGGAGATTGAAGCACGGAGCACACGGGGCGCACGGAGGGGGAGGCTTGTCAGAGCCCGGAGCGCGAGCGACGGGTTGTGCCGGCGTTGTTGTTACGGCGGGGCGCGGCCGCGGGGGAGAAGTGACGGGTGGATTGTGGATGCGCGCGGCCTTGCCGGCCCACCTAGCGCGAGTGGATCGGTGATTTGTTTCCGAAGGAGGGGCAAGTCGGGAGAACCATCCGGGGGGGGGTGGTTCGCCGCCGACCCTCTCCCTTGAAGGCAAGACTCCGCCGCGGCGTGCGCGCTGCGGTCTGCGCACACTGATGCAGAGAGAGCTCGCCGCCCTCCCCACCGGCCCAGATGCAACTCCAACATATAGTGGTCAGCCCGTCTGAGATCGCAGCCCGTCGTCCGTTGACGTACACTTTGCCCAATGCCCACCCCGCCCCCTCTCGGTCACGACACTCTGGCGATTGCCGCCCGTATGGAGGCGTTTGAGGCCTCCGAGAGCGTGGCCAATACGGGCACGGGGTCACGCCGCGAGGGTGAGGGATTCGAGAGATTGCTAGGTGAGATGTGGGAAGCCGTCCGGCGGCACTCCGTCGAGCGTGGCGCGGCCTGCACGTTTGTTTGCGGGGTCGGCAATCGGCGCTGGGCGCGGCTGGCGATCGGCCCGCGAGCCCTGTATCTGCCAAACAACCCCCACGCACCGCTGTCTGATCCGGCTGCGCAGCCGTCGCGCTGGCTTGAAGTTGTTTTCCCGGTTGCGGAGATGATCGCGGCCTTCCCGACCGAGGCGGAGGCAATCCATCGATACGCGCCGGCATCCGGCCCCTATGCCGGGCGGCAGTATCCGGGCATCTACTCCGGCATGACGACCAAGTTTGACGACACGGTTGTTCTGGAAGACGGCGGAGTACTTCGCGAAAAGCTCCTTCTCGAATACAAGACGGCCAAATCAAGCGCTGGGCGTCAGATCGACGGCAACGCGCACGAGCGGCTTTCCTTCCAGATCATGCAGTACCTGGAAGTGGCGACCCGCTACACCAAGTGCAGCCTCATGGTCATGGCGAACGGCGCGTTCATCCGCTACCGCAACAAGTACCACGTTAACTTTCACGTCCAAGCGGATCGGCTGAAGAACTTTGCATGGTTCTCGATGGAGCACGCTTGCACGACGACGGAGTACGCCCGGTTCCTCACGGGCCTTCTGTCCTGGCTGTTTGAGGGCACGCCGCGCGAACAGGGGAACGTTCGTTGATCAAGTACATCGGCTCCAAACGCACGCTGATCCCCGTGATCCTCGAAGCCGTCCGCAGGGCAGCGAACGCCCATTCGGTCATCGACCTGTTCTCGGGCACATCGCGCGTCGGTCACGCGCTCAAGGCCGCCGGGTACCGCGTCCTGTCGAACGACCACAACGCCTACGCGGCGACGCTTGCCCGCTGCTACGTGCAGGCCGACGCCGAGGACGTGATTGACGATGTGAAGAAACTCGTCCGCGAGTTCAACGCGATGAAGGGCGAACCGGGCTACTTCACCGAAACGTTCTGCGTCAAGTCGCGTTTCTTCCAGCCCAAGAACGGGGCGAGGATCGACGCCATCCGCGAAGCCATCGCCGCCAAGGGGCTGGACCCGGAACTTGAAGCGGTCATGCTCGTGTCGCTCATGGAGGCCGCGGATCGCGTGGATTCCACAACCGGCCTGCAAATGGCCTACCTGAAAACATGGGCACCGCGCGCCCACAACGACCTCGAGTTGCGAGTCCCCGAAGTGCTCCCCCGCGCCAAGCACGGCAAGGGGCAAGCCACCTGCCTTGATGCACTCGAAGCCGCCAAGCTGCTGGAGGCCGATGTCGCTTACATCGACCCGCCGTACAACCAGCACTCGTACCTGGGCAACTACCACGCCTGGGAATCGCTCGTGCGCTGGGACAAGCCGGAGGGCTACGGGATCGCCTGCAAGCGTGGCGATGTCCGGCAGCGGCAGAGCATCTTCAACTCCCGCCCACAGTTCGCGGGCGTGATGCGGCGGCTTCTCGCCGCCGTCCGCGCGCCCGTGCTCGTCGTCTCTTTCAACAATGAGGGCTACCTGGCTCGCGAGGAGATGGAATCCATGCTCGCGGCCCTGTGGGACGGCGAAGGCAAGGTGACGACCATCGAAAACGACTTCAAGCGGTACGTCGGCGCGCAGATCGGCATCTACAACCCGCAGGGCGAGAAGGTCGGCAAGGTCAGCCACCTGACGAACAAAGAGTACGTGTACGTCGTCTCCCGCGAGTGCCTCGCCGAGCGTCTCGCGCCGATGCAGGCTGTACCTGCCGAGCAGATGGGCCTCTTTGCCTGATTCCGGGCGGGAGTGCCCGCGGCGGAAGCGCCCGGCAGGGCGTTCGACGATCTGTCCGGATTGTAAAACACTTGACTCTACAGAATCTGATCTGTAAAATGGTCAAACCATGACCCTATCGATCACATCCACGGACGCGCGGGGATCGACGCTAGGGGAGCGGCTGCGCTCGGCTCGCATCGCGGCAGGCCTCTCCACCCGTGCCTTGGCGGATCGCTTGAAGGGGCGCGTGAAGCTCAGCCATGCCACGCTCGCCAACTATGAACGCGGCGACACTCAGCCCGGAATGGACGTCGTCTCGGCTATCGCGTCGGAGTTGAATCGTCCGCTCCAGTGGTTCTTGCAGAGCGGTCTGGCCCTCCAGAACGTGCGGTACCGGCACAGAAAGTCCTTGGTCACGCAAACGGCTTGTATGCAGTTCGAGTTCGCCGCGCAGACGTGGCTCGACGCCTACCTGTTCGTCGAGCAGAGATTGGGGGAACCGCTCGCCCGAGCCCGCAAGCACAAACTCGAAGATGTCGAGGGGCGAACGCCTGAGCAGAAGGCCAAGTCCGTCCGGAAGATGCTGGGCTTGGGCGACGATGAACCGCTCTACTCGGTCCCAAAGACGCTCGAAGCGTTCGGGATTCGGGTTATCGAGGTGCCTACCGAAGAAGCGATTGATGGTCTGGCCGCCATGTTCGGGCGGGAGCGCGTTGCGGTGCTGGCACGCGGTCTCGAAGGAGACCGTTCACGTCTCAACGCTGCGCACGAGTTTGGCCATGTTGTTGCCGGGGACGTTGAGGCAGAGACCGAGGACCCCGAAGCGCACACAAGGGCCTTCGAGTTTGGGGCGTGCCTGCTCATGCCATCGGCGGTGCTCAAACGGGCCATAGAGCGTCAGTCGATGGTTCATCTCGTTGACATGAAGAAGCAGTACGGCGTGTCTTTGGCCGCGATGATTTATCGTGCCGAGAAATCCGGGTTCCTCACCTCGAAGGAAGCAAAAGCCATATGGATCGAGTTCGCCAAGCGCGGCTGGCGGCAGAGAGAGCCGGGTCGGGTCGCGCCCGACAGGGCACTCAGGTTCGAGGTGTTGTTTGAGCGTGCGGTCCGCTTGAAGAAGGTAACATTGGACGACGTGTCGAAGCGATGCGGCATTAGCGTGAACGAACTCAAGCGGCGGCTCAGTGAGCCGGTCGGGTTCATCGATGAACCGGTGGACATGATTGACAAACAGCCATCGCAGGGATTGCGGCTGGTGAAGGAATCGTAAGAAAGCGCGTAAAAGAAGGGGCCGTCCGCGTGGACGACCCCATAGCACCGGTGTAACGGGGACTTTTGCCAGGCACCGTTACCGTTGGAGACAACTATGTCGGCAACGCCCCGTCGGATCGCTCAACTTTTGCCCCACGAACACAATGCCCTCCGCGAACTCGTGGACGCGGAAAAGGTGCCGGATGGCCAGTTCATCCGCCGCTGGGATTGGTGGCGCAATCTCGTTGACACGTTCAACGCGATGAACGAGTGCTCGTACACGCCCGAGGTTCTGCATCACTATGTGATGACCCTCCGCAAGCGCCCCATCGGGCGTTCGCCGCGGTGGGAGCCGATGGGGGATGGGTGCGCTCGGATGCCGGGCTCCATCTACTCCACGCTCTCGGCGGAAGACCGCTCGCATCTTGTTGCGGCCTACACCGAGCTTGCCAAGCGGCTTGGAGCGGGTTCCGACAGCATCCTCGTTGACGCGAAGCACCGCAAGGAACTCGCCAAAATGTTTGCTGCCGCTTCAGGGCACGGCATCAACGACCGCTCTCTGATCGCAGCGGTTATTGACCTTCGCAAGGACAAGGCGTACTTGAAGCCCGAAGAACGGTTGCCAACGCTTGGTAAGATTGTCCGCACCAAGAAGCAGCGCCGCAAGTTCAACGACTTCGATCAGGCCGAAGCGATGTAGGATCGTCCATCGGCGAAGCCAAAATCTCATGCCGCCACTGTCGTCGTCGTGACCTCGCTCCCCGCCTCTTTTCGCCGCGGGCGCTGGCCCACCGCAGCATGTAGACCGCCGTCTTGCCGCCGTCAGCGGCGCGGTACTCGGCGGTCACGCTCGCTTTGGTCGCCATCGTGAGGAACGAGAACGTGCTTGGGTCGCTGAGCCTCCGGGCGGGGTCCGTCGGCGCGGGGGCGCCCGGGTCAACCAGTTTCACCCACACCTCCGGCTGGTGGCACGACCCACGCGCGACTACCCCCATGGCTGAACGTGGCACTGGTCACGCCTGCTCCGAGGCGTGATCAGTGCGATGTGCCCCGTCCGCGGCCGCCGCTCATCCGCCGCCAACCCGCTTTCTCTCTGCCTTCAAGCCGGGCCGGCGCTTGAGGCCACAGCCTCTTTCAGAACGATTTTTGACCGCCAAACCCGCGGACAGCAGCACAAGCCCTTGTCGGCTCACGACTTCCAAACACCTTCCAAAATCCTACAAAATCTGGTTGACGGTACGGCTTCCATCAGCCATACTACAGCCGAATGAACTGGCTCGTGGACCAACCCGACGACCTCCCCGCCGCTCCCGCGGCGGCACCCCGAACCTCGCCCACGCGAGAAGTCCCGAGCGGCGGGCCGCAGGCCGGGGCGGGGGCTCCCGCCTCTTCCAATCCGCAGCCGCTGCTCGTCACCGACGAGCACTTCCGCATCGCCCTCAACATCGCCCGAATGGAGGCCCTCGACACCCTCTACGCCGCTGCGGCCATCCGCGACGAAAAGGGCAACCCCACGCGCGAAGCCATCTACGCCGCCAACCGAATCCTCGCCATCTCCATCCACCACGACCGCCGCGCCAACACGCCTGTCGCTGGCGCCGCTCGCACCCCTTCCAACCTCCCCCAAGGGGGAGGTCCGGCCGAAGGCCGGGGTGGGGGCTCCTGCCTTTCCTCCGGTGCTTCTTCCGCCTCTTCTACTTCCCCCTCCTCACCGCGCATCGACATCAACCTCGACATCCGCCCGCCTTCCCCGCGGCCCGCACCACCCGCGCCCGCCTCTCCCAACCTCCCCCAAGGGGGAGGTC
>JAEYNG010000072.1 GCA_023412695.1 Planctomycetota bacterium
CGTTTGACTTTGACCAGGGCAACGACCGGGCGCACTGGCTTGTCCCGCTCGTAGAGGCCTCCGAGCTTGTCCACTACGTCGCCGTCACGGAACGGCCGATGCCCGAGATGATCTACGCGGTGAACCCGTGCCAGAGCGACACCGCCTGCGACGACACCTATCGATCGAGACTCAGTGACGCGCTCGGCGACTTTGCCCAGTGCATGAAGGACTCGGTGCCGCCGATCTCGATCTGGAACGTGGCGTGCTTCGTCGCTTGTGCCCCGCTCCTGGCCGGGACGCCTATCGCCTATGCGCTCTGCTGCGCCGCCTGCAACGCGGGCGTATCGGCCGGGGGAATCATCAACTACGTGACCTGCGAGAACGAGCTCGAGGCCGCCAAGGAGAACGCGCTGGCCAGCTACTGCGCCTGCCTTGCCTACAAGGAGGCCAACTGCCCCGGCATGTCCGAGGTCGACACCCACGGCTGCCCTTAAAGGCGGCCAGGCTTGAACTCCTCTTCTTCACCCCCCCCTCGGCCGCAGGGCCGCGGGGGGCCTTTCAACCGGCCGCGGCCAATTAGCGCTACGTTTCCCTTTGATGGGGTAGCGGACAGGATCAAAGCGAATTCGGCCGCAGTCTCGACTTGTAGACGCACAGAAAGTCCTCGATCTGCTCGCAGGTCAGGCGATGAAGCTGGGTCGGCAGTTCGGCTTTGGACAAGGGCGGGCCGGTGTGACGCACGCCGAGCTTCTTGGCGCCAGCGGCCGTGCCGGTGTGGAGGTAGACGCGCGTCGGGCCGAAGCCGAGCTTTGTTGCAATGCGAAGTGAAACGTCATAGACCGTCAACGGTCCAACGCCCGGAATACGGTGCGTCCAGACCAAGTTGTAGAGTGATTCGAAATCAGCGCATCGTGCGATCTCGCCAACTAGCGGACGCAGCGCTTCCTCGAGCTGGCCGAGCGTTACGCGCCCGACTCGCCGCTGATGTGGCTCACATTGACCGCGCTCATCCAGCGAGAGCGCCGCGAGCCGCACGGTCTCGTGCAAGGTGGGAAGGCTCTTGAATCGTCCTCGCGCCGACGTGCAGGATCGTTGGGAAAGGTACTCGTCGACAAGTTCTCCGAGTGATGCAGGCGCGCCGCGCTTCGGAGAGCAATGAGAACTTCTCACGGGCACCCCGCGAACCAGGCGGACAGGAACGAAAAGATGTCGGTAACGTTCACGCAGCAGTCGAGGTTGAAGTTGGCGGCTGAAACATCTCCGGCAAACCAGGCTGAGAGGAAAGCGAAGATGTCCGGCACCTGCACCTCGCCGTCGCCGTCAACGTCCACCCGGCAGTTTCGCCACAGCAGTGCCTCGTAGCGGCCTGTGTCGATGTTGTAGCCGTAGCCGGCAACGACTGTCAGAGACTCATTCCGCCACACACCGCGCGCGTACGACTCTGTGAACTCGGGCGGAAGAAAGTCCGCCAAGTCAAACCACGATCCCGCCGTGCCATGCCAGATGCCTGCCCGGCACGCGCCTGGAACACACGCGGCGCCGGCTTGGACCCCGCGGTGAACACCCCAGATCGTGGAAGAGATCGCCCACCCGGGATGGAGATCAACGTGCGTGGCCGCCGTGCCGTGCCAGACTGCGGCACGCTCGAATGTTCCAAACCGCGCCGTTCCGACTTGCTGGCCGTCGAAGACGCCGTTCGCCGCAGAGGAGATGGCGTCGATGGGCGTCAAGTCAAACCATGGGTTGCCGGGCCCGTTCCAAAGAACTGCGCGATCAAACCCACCGTCGCTGCTCACTCCGACCTGTTGGCCGCCGTATAACCCGTGAACCCGCGCGTTCGGAGGCGGATGCAGGGCCATCATGGACGTGCCGGTTCCTGACCATACTGCTGCACTGCTAGCAAACATCCCGCCTTGATGGCTGCCATCGGTGCCCCACAACTCTGACGAGTGTAAGTTGGGCGGCATCACAGGCGGATGGCAATCAAGCCAGGTAGCTGCGGTCCCCATCCAAATGCTCGCCCGTCGAGTATCGGTACGTGCCCATCCTACCTGTTGCCCGTTCCAGACGCCGTTCGCGCGGGACTCGTCCGCTCCAGGAGGGTTCAGATCGACGATGGATGTAGCGGCCCCGGTCCATAGTGCCGCATGATCGGCATCCGCCCACCTGACAAAGCCGACCTGCTGGTTGCCGTGAACCCCGAGCACCCGCGATTCAGTTGCGCCATCGGGGTGCAATCGCACAACCGTCCATGTCCCCTGGGCCAGGACCCGAGGGACACAGAGTCCTATACCGACAACGGATACTGCGGCAATGAACTTCTGCACGGTCGCCAGCTTACCGACACGGGTGGTTGTGTCAATGAGCGGCTGCCGGGATACGTTCCGCTTTCAACTTGTAGCGGTCACCTGCTCGACCTACTCACTCCCCCACGCACCGGGGAGGCGGGGCCGGAGCTTCCCGATGACCACCCGCCGCCGCAAGCCCAAGCGCCGCTTCCCGCCCGAGGTCCTCGACGCCGCCGAAGTTCACGCCCTGCTTTATGCATGCAACACCCAAAGCCTTGCTGGACTGAGGAATAGGGCGCTTCTGGCTTTCCTGTATCGAACCGGCCTGCGGATCAGGGAGGCGCTGGAGCTCCGGCCCAAGGACCTCGACCTTGAGCGGGGCGCGGTCCGGGTCCTTTACGCCAAGGGCGGGCGGTCGCGAACGGTGGGGATCGACGCCGGGGGCGCGGCCGAGGTCGCCGCGTGGCTAAACGTCCGCCAGCGGGTGGCAAGCGGGGCGGTCCCGGCGTGGTCGCCCTTCGCCCCGGTGTTCTGCTCGGCGTACGGGACCCGGCTCACTGAGGCGTACGTCCGGCGGCTGCTCCCCCACCTCGCCCGCAGGGCCGGAATCGCCAAGCGCGTCCACGCCCACGGCCTGCGGCACACCCACGCCGCCGAGCTGCGGGCCGAGGGATTCGACATCGGCATCATCTCCAAGCAGCTGGGCCACGCGTCGATCGCGACCACCGCCCGCTACCTCGACCACATCGCACCGTGGGCGGTGGTCGAGGCGGTGGGCGGAAGGGTGTGGTGAGGCGTGCCGTCAGCCGGGTTCAGATGGAGGGCGGATGTCCGGCTCGCCGTCGTCAAACGTCCGTTCCATTCGCTTGAACATCTCAAGCTTCGTCACCATCGCTGCGGTGACATCCCACTGCAACCGCACCCGTTCATCGCCTTCTGCGATCTGGTCAATCGTCGCGCAGATCAAGTCCACAGCGATCGTCGCGATGGCTCCCGGATGTTCCTTCAGCACCTTGATCAAGTCGCTGCCAAGTTCCACACGAGTCCCGGGCTTCCGATCGAAGTCTCTGACGAATAGCAATGCGCTGGGCGGAAAGGTGTCCATGCGGCATCCTACCCGCTTTGAGCATGTGCATTCTCGTGTAAACTGCGACTCCCCCAGCCAGGAGCCGCCCGTTGGCCCGATCGCCCAAGAAGAACCCCGCCTCCATTCTCCGCTCAGAGGTCCCCGCCCGGGCTGCGACCGGCCCCGTCGCCGGGTCCGCCCGCCCCACAGGAGGTCGCGCCAAAGCCGCCACGCCCCCCGAGATGGCCGACTTCCGCCACGGCGGGCCGCCGCCCCACGGCTCCAAGCGGAAGAACAACCCGCCCGCGGCGATCGCGGCCGAGGGCACCGTCCGCGCTATCCCCAAGGC
>JAEYNG010000136.1 GCA_023412695.1 Planctomycetota bacterium
CAACGTACAGCCCGCGCAGGAAGAAACCGCCCCGCCCCTCCCGCCACCGCCCGTCCCCGGTCCGAGCGAGGTCCTGATCCCGCCGGAGTTCGACGAATACACCATCCAGCGTGGCGACACGCTCCAATCGATCGCCCAGCGCGTCTACGGCAGCCGGGCCCGCTGGGTCGCCATCGCGCAGGCTAACCCGCTCCTCACGCCCGACCGCCTCAAGCCCGGCCGCACCGTCATCCGCCTCCCGCGCGACCCCGACAACATCCAGGGCAAAGTCGTCAAGGTCGAGCCGCCCCCCACGACGCCGACCGCCCCGCGCACCGAGCCCGCCGCCGGTTCCCCGCCTCCGCAAAGCGGCTGGCGCACCTACACCGTCCAGGAGAGCGACACCCTCTGGGGCATCGCCAAGAAGCTCTACGGCCGACCATCGCTCACCAACCTCATCGCCGAGGCCAACACCGACGTCCTCCCCGATCCCGACCGCCTCAAGGCCGGCATCGTCCTGAAGATCCCCCCGGCCCCGCCCGCCGACTGAGCGCCAAGCCCTTACTATCGCCCGCAACCCGCATCCGCCTTTCCGGAGTTCCTACGTGGCCACCAGCA
This sequence comes from Planctomycetota bacterium, assembly GCA_023412695.1. GTDB lineage: Bacteria > Planctomycetota > Phycisphaerae > Phycisphaerales > UBA1924 > JAHBXL01. The sequence goes on from JAEYNG010000136.1 coordinate 598, forward strand.
AGCGCATCCTCGTCACCGGCGGAGCCGGCTTCCTCGGCTCCCACCTCTGCGACCGCCTCGTTGATCAGGGCCACGACGTCATCTGCGTGGACAACTTCTTCACCAGCCAGAAGATCAACATCGCGCACCTCCTCGGCCGGCCGAACTTCGAGTTCATCCGCCACGACGTCACGCACCCGCTCTGGCTGGAGGTCGATGAGATCTACAACGCCGCCTGCCCCGCCGCGCCCGGCCACTACCAGTACAACCCGATCAAGACCATGAAGACCTCGGTCATGGGCGCGATCAACATCCTCGGCATGGCCAAGCGCTGCCGCGCCAAGGTCCTGCAGTTCTCGACCTCCGAGGTCTACGGCGACCCCGAGGTCCACCCCCAGCCCGAGAGTTACCGGGGCAACGTCAACCCCATCGGCCCCCGCGCCTGCTACGACGAGGGCAAGCGCGCCGCCGAGACGCTGTTCTTCGACTACCACCGCTCCAACAAGGTCAACATCCGCGTCGTCCGCATCTTCAACACCTACGGCCCGCGCATGCACCCGTACGACGGCCGCGTGGTGAGCAACTTCATCCGCCAGGCCCTCGCCGGTCAGGACATCACGATCTACGGCGACGGCAGCCAGTCGCGCTCGTTCTGCTTCGTGTCCGACCTCGTCGAGGTCATCCAGCGCATGATGAACGGGCCCGACGACTTCATCGGCCCGGTGAACATCGGCAACCCCGTCGAGTTCACCATGCTGGAGCTCGCACAGCAGGTCATCGAGCTCTCGGGCAGCAAATCGAAGATCGTCCACAAGCCCCTCCCCGCCGACGACCCCACCCAGCGCCAGCCCGACATCACCCTCGCCAAGAAACACCTCGGCTGGGAGCCCACGATCCCCCTGCGCGACGGCCTCAAGAAGACCATCGAGTGGTTCCGCTCGATCGATCTCGGCCACTACCGCGCCCCGACGCCGAACTACTGATGCACTTGGTTGGGCCGGCGCTCCGTGCCGACAGCCACCCTTGCCCGCGCCAAAAAGACAAGACCCGGCCGCAAAGCCGGGTCTTGTGAATGAAACATGCTGTCCGCGGCGGTCACTCAGCGGCGGCGACGCAGCGCGGCAACGCCACCAAGACCCAGCAGCGCAAGAGCGCCGGGTGCGGGGACGGGCGTGAAGGTCACCGTGATGAAGCTGCCGTCGCCATAGACGTGATTCGGCTCAACATCGTCGCTGAACGAATCGGCCAGCGTGACGGCGACGTAGCCGGCCGGCGAATCGATGTCCACGGGGAACGCGTCGGAGTACGAGAACGCGCCGGGCTCATTGAGCGCGCCGTAATCCTCCGAGATCCACGATTCGAACTCGCCGAGCCCGTCGGCCGAACCGTCAACAAAGACGATCGCCTCGCTCTGCCAGCTCGGAGCATTCGCAACCAGGTTCAGGTCAAACTCGATCGCGGTGATCGTCCCCGCGACGCCGAAGTTGTGATCGATCGTCGGGAACTCGTCAAAGAACCCGCCGCTCGCGCCCAGGCCCGACAGGTCGAACGTGTGGGTCAGAACGCCGGCGCTCGCGCCCGCCGCCAAGGCCATAGACGCACCGATAGCCAGAATGCTCTTCATCTTTGTATCTCTCTCTCTTCTCTCTCAACACAAGCCGGCAAGCCATGCGGGACATTCCCGCGTACACAACCGCCGGCGATTGGGCCGCAAGTGTACGGGGCAGCGGCCGCGAAAGATGCTCGATTTCCTCGATCGAACGCTCAATTCAGAAAGAGAACGTCCAACCGCCCGTCCGGAAAGCCTCGGACCCTCATCGGCTGTGTGGTCTTGCGGGAGACCCCTCGCCTGCCGCGGGTGCGACCATCGCACCCGTGCGCGTCATCAGCCCGCGGCAAGCTCCTCACCACACTCCGGGCACCGCCCCGCGATCCCAGTCAGGTCATACCCGCACTTCATGCAGTGACCGGGCCGGGACCTGGATTGCCTGACAATCCATACAAGCACCGCCAGCAAGTTCTGAACCGCGACGAGCGTCAGCCGTCGGAGCCGCTCTCCATTGAGCAAACAGTGCGTCCTACAAGCGTGCTCGACAGCGCCAACGCTTGCCGCAACTTACATGCTTGCAAAGTCTACCGGCGAGCACCTCAGCGACTTCACCCCTGCGTCCTTCAGCGTCCTGTAGGCTCTCTGCGAAATGATCAGCATGGGTGAAGCGCCTGTCGGGCGATTCAGAATGCCGCTTACCCGGTCCTCCGGCAAGTCGGCGCACTGCCACGCATTGAAGTCTTTGGCCTTCTTGGGCACGCGCTCGAAGCGAAATGTCTCGCCGCGGAGTGCCGGTCGTTTGCACCCGGCGCATGCGCCGACAACGCGGCACCCGCTCTCTTCCAGCGGCGTGGGCCAGTCACACGGAAGCCTCAACCACCGAAAGCGATCATCGATCTGTCCGGTCGATGACTTCTGCACCGGCTCGACGTGGAAGCCGGTCAGCTTCGCACTCACCAGCGCCGAGGCAAGGGCCGCCGAAACAACAACCAATCCACACGGCACCGAGACACTCCATCCCTGTTTTGGAGGTTTGCCTTCGACCCGCACGATCAGCGGTGGAACCGGCACCGCTCCAGTTCCGCACTCCTTGCACGCCCGCTTGAAGTCCCATACCTGTCCTTGCCGATTCCCAGCCAGGATCATGGTTGTGCAGCCTCGAACATCGAGCCATTCGGCCTCGAGATCCTTCTTGCTGTATGCACGCTCATGTCGGATCAACGGGCTCACCTTTGCGGCACGAAGCTCCTTCAGCAGCAGCGGCAAGCGCGCGTCACTGTCCTTCAGACGAACCGATCCGAACGAGCCGGGCATTCGCCGCACATAGGAATAGTCATTGCCCTCGGGCAGGAGGACTTCTTGCTGCGCCTCATGCCGGAGATCGCACCGCCGCAGTATCGCCAGCGCCGCCTTCGCCCCGCCGCGGCCGTGAAAGTTCCAGATGACCACGACATATATCTGCATGCGTAGAGCATAACCAGAAACTGCTTTCAACAC
>JAEYNG010000153.1 GCA_023412695.1 Planctomycetota bacterium
CCGATGGGCCGCGTGGCGAGCCGTGGGGACAAGCGAGAGGTTGACTTCCACCGCGCATGCCTGTCGGTCGAGTCCGAGCTGCCGGAGCAGGTCCTCGACGCTCGATCCGGCGTCCACTGTCTGCTCCTCTCCGTTCACTTGAATACGGATGGTGGCCATGCGGTATTCTTGGCCTGCAAACGGTTACGAGCGGGCCGGCGGGTGTAACGTTTTCATGGCCGTGGTGTACAACCCGGTGGCGTTCGGCAGAGCCTTCGATCACTCGGAGCAGGACCGATGATGGCGAGCGTTGGCAGACTGATGGCAGGCGTCGCGTTGGCGGCGGTGGTGCTTCTGATGCCTGCCTGCGGACGCGAGAAGCAGTACAGCCAGGACACGCCCGACGACGTCATCCGGTCGGCCGTCGAAATGGTGCGTGACGGGCGAACGGACCTGTTGCCGAACCTCATCGCGGCCGACAACGCCGAGATGCGCCGAATGCTCGACCGGCTCGGGGTGCTCTTCGGACACATGCAGGAACTGGCCAAGGCGGCCAACGAGCGGTTCCCTCAGGAGATGGCCGAGCTGATGGCCAAGGCAAAGGCCGAGGCGGAGAAGGGGACTGGGAGCCCGCTGCTCGACACGCTGCGTTCTGGTCGCCCGCCGCGGGGCGGACCGCCGGGGAGCGACGGCGAGACCGCGATCCGCGATTTGATCAACCGGCTGTTCGCGGATCCGTATGGCTGGCTGGATCGGAACGCCGAGCGCCTCACAACTGAGATTGTCGCGGATGATCAGGCGGTCGTGTTGCTTGACAACCAGCCGCTCATCCCGGTGGTCGGGCTGCCGCTCATCGAGCGTGACGGCAAATGGTACATCTCGCTCCCGACGCATATGCCGCCGCTGAGCATGGCCTGGCCGCGGAGCAAGCCGCAATGGGACATTCTGCGCTCGTTCGTCACGATCATCGACAAGGCGGTCGTGGAGATGACCGAGGACATCCGCCTCGGGCGAGTGGGGGGGATCGACCACCTGGCGAGCAAAGCACAGGACAAGATGCTCTTCCCCGCGGGAATGGCGTTCATCGCCTACCAGCGGGAGCTCGAGGTTCGGTCGCGGGTGGACCGCCGGATGTCGCAGTGGCGTACGCGTCAGCGCGAATGGGTGAAGTCGGCCAGTGAAAAGGGCCGCGAGGTCTCGCCAAGGGTGCTCGAGGCGATCGAGAAAGTCGCGCCGGCGGAAATTGAAACGGTTGTCCGCAAACGCCGCCCGCTGGCCATTGACAAACTCTCAGACACGGAGTTCGAGGACCTTGCGACGAAGTGGCTCAAGGCCCAGGGGCTGAACATCTCGCTCGGCGGCGACCTGCCGTCGGAGGCTGCTCATACGCTCGCCGACGAATGGCTCTCGTCGCGCGTGGCCCCAAAGAACTGATCAGCCGGATGTCAGCACGCTGAGCGCTGACCTGCGGATCGAGCACCGGACCTCCGTCCCCGGCGCGAGCGTCCCTGCGTGCTCGCCGTCGAGCTGCAGCGGCACCGCGGCGTGCGGGCGGATGACGACCTCGCGACCGCGGACCGCGGGGATGCCCGCGCCACCGACGTGGCGCCCGGAGAACACCTGCACCGCGCGGCGGAGGATCGAGAGACGCGAGTCCATCGGCAGGAAGAGCGTGTCGAACTCGCCATCGGTCATCGAGGCCGACCGCGCAGGATCGAGCCGCGCGGCATACTGACGCGAGTTGGCGACGATGAACATCCCCGGCTCGCCGCGGATCGTCTCGCGCCCGTCGATGGTGACGGTAAGCGGCACAAACCTCGGTTGAATGAACTCGGCCGCGGCATGGCGGAGGTACGTCCACCGCGAGATCGCCCCGGTCCTGCGGCTGGCGATGCGTTCGACGATGCAGGAGTCGAACCCGACGCTGGCCATGAGCAGGAACGGCCTCGAGTCGCAGAGGCCGACGTCGATGCGCCGGCACGCCGCGGTTTCGAGCGCTCGAACGATCGATGACGGATCGCGCATGTGCCCGAACTCGCGCGCGAATAGGTTTTCGGTGCCGGTCGGAAAGTGCACGACCGGTACGCTCGTTTCGAGGAGCAGGGACGCCGCGTGATGAACTGTTCCATCCCCGCCGGCGATCACCAGCGCATCCGCGCCGTCGAGCTTTGCCAGCAGGTCATCGTCTCTCGCAACGCCACGCCGCACATCGTGCAGCACTGCTTCGTGACCCGAAAGCGTCAAACGCTGCGCAAGCTCTTCGACGGAGCGTCGCCCGATGCCGCGGCCGGAAATCGAGTTGCAAAGCACGACCACCCGCATGGCCAGAGCGTATGCGAAAGGAAAGGATCACCTCTCGGCTGGCGGCGGCTGGAATCGTGTTGGCGCCTCGGCGGCCTTTCGCGCAGCGTGCTGGGCGCGTGCCTTGAAGCGGTCAAGCTTCGCCTCCGCGGCGATATGGTTCCACACGGCCCACCTGGCCATGCTCTGCAGCCTGAAGAGGCAGTACAGAAAATAACCCGGAGGCATGTAGACGATTGCAATGAGTAGGGTGGCGAGGACGCCGCCGATGATCCCTCCAAGAATGCCCGTGTAGCCATTAAGGACCGAGAGCCCGATGATCAGCCCACAAAAGCCGATCGTCCACGCGCAACCGCGGAACGAGTCGGCGAGCGATGAGTCCTCGGCCCAATCCGCCATGTGCGAGAGGTACACGCAGAGTGGTGCAAGACCCCCGACCGCGATGAGAAGTGAGACACCCGCGCACGAGATCGCCGCGTACAGCGCGCCGGTTGACAGCGAGTTGTTGTACACCCAGTTGCAGAACAACCCGAGGCCGAGCGTTAGAGGCCAGAACACCTGCGTGACGCGCGCGGCCAGCCTCAACCCGCGCCACTCCCGTTGTGTGTCGATGTCCGTCGCGGGCAGCGGTGGCCGTGGACGCGTGGCGAGGAACACGCCGAACGACCAGGCGAGCGTGACGCCGCCGAGGATGAGCAGCATCGCGCTTCCCCGCACGAACAGCAACGCGACAAGCAGCACCATGAACGCGGTCGCGGAAAGAAAGAGGACCAGAGCGCCGGTCGCGAAAACTTCCAGCCACACCATGGGCGCGTGCACGAGTTGATCGGTGTAGCGCGGGGCACGCTTCTTCCCCTGGATCAGTCGGCCGCACTCCGGGCACCTACCGCTGATCTTGAGCCCCCTGAGGTTGTACCCACACTTCACACAGGTCCGGTCGTCAAGAATGACTTCCGGCGCCTTGTAGCGGATCGACAGCGGGGGTTCGTTGGCTGGCTGCGGCATCGGCGGTTGGTCAGGGCCCGGCACCCGGTACGCGTCCGCGCGTCGACCGGCTGCCGACAACAGCCTACCGCGTAGAAGCGATCGGGGTGCGGCCCGTCGTGCGGATCGACGCCGCGGCCACAGCATCCTTGAACAGCAGCCGCCCCGGGGCCTCGCGGTCGGTCAGCGACGAATCCAGCCGCGTCCACCACGGGTGCAGGTGCCACGCGAGGAACCGTTCCGGGTGCGGCATGAGGCCGAAGATCCGGCCGGAAGGGTCGCAGATCCCAGCGATGTCCGCGGCGGAACCGTTTGGGTTGTCCACATAGGTGAGCGCGACCTGCGCCCCGGCCTTGAGCGTCTCCAGCACCGCGGGCGAGGCCGTCACAAATCGGCCTTCACCGTGAGCGATCGGCAGCACCAACGCTGAATCGCGGAGCTCAGGGTTCTTCTCACCCTCTCGCCACAGGGCGGTGAGCGACCGCGTCCAGACGCACGCCGAGCCTGGTTCAGGCCGGACACGCACCCACGAATCGATGAACCGGGCTCCAGAGTTGTGGGTAAGGGCAACGGTCTGTTGCGGCGCACTGTCCTCCGGCCAGTCTTGCCCCGCCGCAGGACCCGGGAGCAGGCCGACCTGCACGAGCGCCTGGAAGCCGTTGCAGACGCCGATCATCGGCACACCGCGGCGGGCGGCGTCGCGCAGCGCGGGGTAGAGCCGCTCCCGAAGCTTGACCGCGAGGATCCGCCCCGAAGCGACGTCATCGCCGTAGGAAAACCCGCCCGGGAAGCCGATCAGGTCGGCGGATTCAACATGAGAAGGGTTCGCGATCAGCCGCTCGAGGTGGACGAGCTCAACCTGAGCGCCCGCGAGCTCGAAGGCGCGGCACAGCTCGGCGTCGCAGTTGGTCCCGGCGGTGCGGATGACAAGCGCGGTGGGCATCCCGAAGCGTAGCCGCACGCGCACGAAAAAGGCCCGGCCGAATCGCCCGGCCGGGCCCTGTATCGCGTATCGATCGACCTCGCCTCAGTTGGCGTACTTCACGCCGCAGCCGTAGCTCTTGGTCTCGGGCTCGGTCACCGTCTCGCCCTTGACGAGCTGGTTGAGAGCCTGGCGGACGTAGTTCTTGTACTCCTTGTCGTCGAAGGACTTATTGTTGTCGATACCGCCCTTGTAGGCGACCTTGCCGTCCTTGCCGATGATGTACATGTCCGGGGTGCGGGTCGCGCCGTACGCCTTGCCGACGGTGCCATTCTCATCGAGCAGGATCGGGTATGGCTGGTTCCACTCCTTCTTGTACTTGGCGTTCAGGTCCTTGCCGGAGCCCTGCTTGCCCGCCGCGCCGGAGTTCACGGCAAGGAACACGACGTCCTTGCCGGAGAAGTCCTTGTGGAGGTCATTGAAGGTGGAGCCCTTCTTGCCGTAGTGCTTGGCGACGTGCGGGCACTCGGCGTTGAACCACTGCAGGACGACGATCTTGTCCTTGTAGTCCGACAGGTTGACGGTCTTGCCGTCGGTGTCGGTGAGCGTAAACGCCGGTGCGGTGTCGCCGACCGACACGCCGTCCGATTTCTTGGCGCTGGTTTCGGACTGCTTCTTGCTGTCTTGCTGCTTGGTCCCCGTCGGCTTGGCGGCCGGCGTAGCGCCCTGGCCATATGCGGAGGGCGCGGCGAGCAGCAGTCCGCCGGCAACGACGAGCGAAAGCAGTGAACGTGCGAACATGGATGTCTCCTTCGAATCAATCTCGGTAGACGGCGCGGGCTATTCGCGGTCACACGCCGCGGGCGGCGCCGTCGCACATATCAAGGCGGAACTAGGAACCCGACCCCGCGGGTGCGGGCTTTGAAACACTGATCTGGTAATACTCGGGCTTGCTGTCGCCCTTGCGGATCTCGAGAACCCCCCGCAACTGTTGGTCCCCCTTCGGCTGCTTCACGCCGAACTGCAGGCGAGACCCCTTCGTCTCGCCCTCCTTCAGCGGCGACTGCATCGCGACCGCGTCCTCTTCTGGGTGGAAGACCAGCAGACTCGCGCCCGGTGCGTCGATCGTCACCTTGTCGCCGCGCCACTCGACCTTCGCCGGCGGCTCTTCTTTCGGCAGTTTCTTCGGCAGGCGTTCCCTCGCCGCGGCGAACACCCCTGTCGCCTTCGGATCAGGCTGTGCCGCGGGCATCGCGTCCCGCACCGGCAGCGTTACCTTGAATGCGGCATCCTCCATCACGCACGCCTCCTGGCACACGAGCCACTCGGCCTTCACGCCCAGTCGGGCCGACGTCCCGACCTTCGCGTTCACCGGCACGTCGACGCCGATCAGCAGCGTCATCTGCTCGTGCAGGATCGAATCCACCAGGCCGCCCGGCGCGATATGCCGCTCCGGCGCGGGCCACTGCACCTCCGAGACTGAGTAGCCGTCCGGCAACTCGAACTCGAGCTGCGGCGGCATGCCGGTGTCGTTCTGCCCCTTCCAGTACATGTGCCAGCCCGGCTCAATTGCGAACTCCAACGCGAGCCACGCACGCTTCCCGGGGGCGAGGTTCTGATGCTCGGCGAGCAAACGCGCACGCGCGCGGGGCGCCTGCGGGGCATCGGAGGCTCCCCGTGCTGGAGCATGAAAGAGCCCAACCCCGAGCAATCCGATCAGGATCGCGAACACGCGCATCGTCATCAGATGATTCCCTTCCCTGGGCGAGAACGCCAAATCGTCACCGCGGTTCTACCGCCGCCGCCCCACCCTGCTGCATTTGGTATCCTTGCCCATATGAAAACCACGATCCATCGGGGGCCTGTTTCGTTCGCATTATGTATGGTATTGGCTGCCTGCCTTGCCGGTTGCAGCAACAAAGTCAGTGACCGTGACATCCAGACGATCGAGCTGGCCGAGGCCCGACGTCTGCACGGTGCATCCAACAGCCGCTTCGTTGACCCCCGTTCCAGCGACGAGTTCGTCCAAGCCCACATTAGGGGAGCACTCAATCTCCAAGTCGCGCAGGTGACCGAGCTCAAAACCGACATGGAGCCCTCCGTCGCCCGCGCCAAGACGGTCGTGGTCTACGGCAACAACCCCGGCACCGCCTCGGCCCGGGTCATCGCCAAGCGGCTGATGGCCGCGGGCCACAAGGGCGTGCGCCTCTACCTCGGCGGGTTGGACGAGTGGCGGGCAAACCGCCTCCCGATCGGCGGCGCGGACGCGGCCGCTGCGCGCCCGTAGGCTTGCTGCCATCATCAGCGAGTTTCAACGGCGGTGAGCAGGCGGGGAGCAGCGGAGTGACACACGCATGATCGGTTCGATCCACAACCGCACCTACGGCAACATGATCGAGTGCGTCGGCAACACGCGCATGGTGCGTTTGAACAAAGTCATCCCCAAGGGCCACGCCGAGGTCTTCCTCAAGCTCGAGTTCGACAACCCGCTCGGCAGCGTGAAGGACCGCATCGGTCACGCCATGATCGTCGCGGCCGAGAAAGAGGGCAAAATCCGCCCGCGCGGCGCGAACGGCCCCAACGACCCCGGGACGCACATCATCGAGCCCACGAGCGGCAACACCGGCATCGCCCTCGCCTTCGTCTGCGCGGTCAAGGGCTACCGCCTCACGCTCACGATGCCCGAGTCGATGAGCCTCGAGCGCCGCGCATTGCTCAAGCACCTCGGCGCCGAGATGGTGCTCACCCCCGCGGAGAAGGGCATGCGCGGCGCGATGGCCCGCGCGACCGAGCTCGTCGCCGAATCGCCCGACTCCTGGATGCCCCAGCAGTTCGACAACCCCGCGAACCCCGCGGTCCACGAGGCGACAACCGGCCCGGAGATCTGGGCCGACAGCCAGGGCACGATCGACGCGATCGTCTCGGGCGTCGGAACCGGCGGGACGATCACCGGCGTAACGCGCTACATCCGCCGCCACAAGCCCGACTTCCAAGCCATCGCGGTCGAGCCGATTACCTCGCCGGTCATCTCCGGCGGCCAGCCCGGCCTGCACAAGATCCAGGGCATCGGCGCAGGATTCATCCCCAAGAACCTCGATACGACGCTGCTCAACGGCGTTGAAGTCGTGAGCAACGACGAGGCCTTCGAGTGGGGCCGCCGCCTCGCCAGGCAGGAGGGCATTCTCGGGGGCATCAGCACCGGTGCAAATGTCTGCGTCGCCGCGAGGCTCGCCGCCAAGCCCGAGTTCAGCGGAAAGCGCATCGTCACCATCGCGTGCTCGTTCGGGGAGCGGTACCTCTCGACCGCGCTGTTCGCCGACCCGGCCTGAGCCCGCGACATGATCCAAGACGCCTTGTCGCCCTTCCCGAGGAATGAACCCGCCAAGCCCGGCCCAAAGACTCCGCGCGCCGGTCGCGCAGCGCTGATTGTGTTCCTTGTCCTCTGGGCGGTCTGGAGCGGCTTCCTCGGGTGGACGCGCCTTACACACCCAGGCATCGACCACGGCGACACAACAACCGACTCGAACATCCTCAACGCGGGAGAGAACTTCGACCGCGAGGGCTTCTTTACGAGCTGGGGCGTCCCCGCGCTCGACACCGCCCGCGCCGAGGGCAAACGCCCCGACCACTACCTCACCTACCCGCCCGGCTGCTATTGGCTTCATCAGGGTCTGAAAGCAGTCGGCGTGCGCGAACTCGCCCACTTCCGCCTCGTCTCCGTCTTCTGGTCCTCGCTCGCGGCGCTTTTGTTCTTCGTCCTGCTCGCCCGTGGCAGCGGCGCGGTGCTCCCCGCCGCCATTGGCGCAGCGGCGTACATGCTCGCCCGCCCCTTTGTCGAGTACGCCGACAACCTCCACTACCTCTCCTTCTCGCAGGTCACGCTCTTCGCCACGCTGCTCGCATGGATCGGCATCGAGCAGGCCCAGACGCCCAGGTCCCGTATGCGATGCCTCTTGCTCGGCGCGGCGATGTTCACACTCGACTCCCTCGTCACCTTCGAGCACACGCTGTTCATCGCGGTCTTCGGCCTCGCGAGAATCGTCATGACCCGCCGCTGGGGCCTGATCGTCCCGCTCATGTTCCTGGGGCTCGTCCCGGTCGGAGTGCTCTGTGCTCGCTTCGCGATCAACGCCGTCGCCATCGGCTCCGCCGGTGAGGTGCTTGCGCTCATGAAGGCCAAGCTCATGCAGCGCACGGGCGCGACCGGCACGACATCCTGGGTCGAGATCGGGCGCGAACTCCTCGACCGGCTCGGCTGGGCGCCGGTCCGCTCCGGCGCCGAATCGATCAACTCCGACGTGCGCGTCGGCGTACTCGCACGACCCTTCCTGCTTCCAGCCATCGTTCTCGGCGTGATGGCCCTCTCGACGTGGCACCTCGACGGCCTGCGACCCGCACGGCGAGCGGCCGGCCACGGCTTCGCGCTCCTGCTGGGCGGCGCATCGTGGTACGTCGTCATGCGCGAGCACGCCGACGTCCACGCCTACACCATCCTGCTGCTCCTCCCCGGCCTCGCCGCCGCGATTGGAACGCTCGTCACCGTCGGCTGGTGGCAGCGCGCCTTGCAGCCCAAGGGCGCACCAGTCCGCACTGCCGGCCTCGTCGCCGGGTGCATCCTGCTCGCGGCCCACATCGCGCAGCTCCGCCATGCCCCGGCGTTGAACATCGATTTCAAGCTCGACACGCAGGTGCACGCCCTCAATGCCCAGCGTGCAGCGCGTGTTGATCAACTCGAGGCCGCCCGACCCGCGTTCGCCGGCATCGACCGGCTGTACATGTACACCCACGACGCGCCCCTTTCGCGGCACCTCCGTGTGCCGTTCGACAACGACACCGGCACGGTGCACTCACCGCTGGCGCAAAGCGAAGCACAAGTGATCTGGGC
>JAEYNG010000178.1 GCA_023412695.1 Planctomycetota bacterium
GTGTACGAGAGGTCGGCGACGTTGCACTTCTGGTCTGCCGCCCACATCTCGATCAGGTCCACGACGCCCTGGCCGGTCGCCTTCTCGCGCCCGACCGAGCCGCCCGCGCTCACCGGCTTGCCGGTCACGATCGCCAGCGCGCGGTAGCGCTCCTGCGGCGGGAGGGTCGCGGCGTAGGTGTCCACGATCCACGCCATCGTGCGCGAGTCGGTGTTCACATCGGGCGCGGGCACGTCGTACCCCGGGCCGATGTTCGCGCCAAGCGCGTAGACGAAACGGCGCGTGAGGCGCTCGACCTCGCGCCGGCTCAGCGTGGAGGGATCGACCTGCACGCCGCCCTTGCCGCCGCCGAAGGGGATGTCCACCAGCGCGCACTTGATCGTCATCCACGCCGCGAGCGCGCGGACTTCATCGAGGCTGACCGCCGGGTGATAGCGGATGCCCCCCTTGAACGGGCCGAGCACGTTGTTGTGCTGCACGCGGTAGCCGGAGAACATCTCGACGCGGCCGTCGTCCATGCGAACGGGGAAGTTCACGCTCACCTCGCACGTGGGCGAGGCGAGGATCTTGCGGACCTCGGGCGCGAGGTCGATGGCCTCCGCCGCGCGGTTCATCTGATCGCGCACGCGCTCGAACAGGCGCGGGTGCGCCGCCGCGGGCGCGGAGGTCTTGACAGGATCGAGCGTGGCGGTTCCGTTCGCGGTGGTCATGGTGAAACTCCGTTGGTGGAATGGGCAGAATGCAACCCGCGTGCCAACGCGGCATTGGTGGTACGGAGCTCTGGGGTGGGGTGTGCGGGTGCGCGGCGCGGGGCAAAGCGCCCCGGTGGGGAGAAACGCCCCGGTTGGGGTGCCCGCTTACGACGCGTCGGAACGGTCGCCGCCGGAGGCCAGCTTGGCGCGGAGCGACTTACGGTCGATGCCGAGGATCGCCGCGGCCTTGGTCTTGTTGCCGCCGACACTCTCCAGCACGGCTCGGATGTGCTCGCGCTCGACCTCGCGCAGAGTGCGGTGCACTCGCAGCGCGGCGTCGCCGGGGGGCGGCGCGGTCATCGCGGTGGAGCGCATGACCTCGGGCAGGTCGGCGACATCGATCTCCCCCGCGTCGGCAAAGATCACCAGGCGCTGCGCGAGGTTCTGCAGCTCGCGCACGTTGCCGGGCCAGGGGTAGCGCTGCAGCGCGTCGATCGCGGTGGAAGTGATACGCGGGCAGTCCACCGCGTCCTGCTCCGCCGCGGCGGCGAGGAAGTGCTTGAGCAGCGGGACCAGGTCGCTCGTGCGCTCGCGCAGCGGGGGGACCTCGATCGGCAGGACGTGCAGCCGGAAGAACAGGTCCTCGCGAAAACGACCGTCGCGTGCAAGGCTCTCAAGGTCCTTGTTCGTCGCCGCGATGACCCGGACATCGACCGGCCGCGGACGGTCCTCGCCGACGGCCTGCACGGTCTTCTCCTGCAGCACGCGGAGGAGCTTGGCCTGTGCGATTGGGGAGAGCTCGGCGATCTCGTCGAGGAACAGCGTGCCACCGTCTGCGGCGGCAAAGTACCCCTGCCGAGCGGTCGTCGCGCCGGTGAACGAGCCCTTGGCGTGGCCGAACAGCTCGCTCTCGATCAGTGACTCGGGGATGGCGGCGCAGTTGACGGCGAGGAAGGGGGCCGCGACGCGCGGGCCGCGGTAGTGGATGGCGCGGGCGACGAGCTCCTTGCCGGTGCCGCTCTCGCCGGTGATGAGGACGGGCACGGCGGCGGCCGCGGCGCGGGAGATGAGGCGGTACACGCGCTGCATCGCGGGAGAGTTGCCGATGATCCCGTCCGGCGCTTCTACGGGGGCGGCATCGAGCTCTCGCCGGACGCGGACCTTCTCCAGCGCGGAGTGGACGGCGTGTCGCAGCTCTTCCTCAGAAAACGGCTTGGCGAGGTAATCGTCCACGCCCTCGCGCATCGCGGAGACTGCGCCGCCGACGGTCGCGAAGCCGGTGACCATGATGAGCCCGACGCCGCGATGGTGTGCACGGACGTGGCGGACGAGTTCCATGCCGTCCGCTCCGGGCATGCGGAGGTCGGTGACGACGAGGTCGATCGCCGCGTGCTCGAGGATGGCGAGCGCGTCGGCGACGTTCGCGGCGGTCTGGACGGTGTGCCCCTCGGCGCGGAGGTTGCGCTCCAGCACCTCACGCGTCGCGGGCGAGTCATCGACAACGAGGATGGCCGCGGCGTCGGTGGTCACGGTTGCTGCGCCTCGCTCGCGGCGTCGGGCGCGTGGATGGGGAGCCACACGCGGAAGGTGCTGCCGCGGCCGGGCTCGGACTGCGCTTCGATCGTGCCGCTGTGGCCGGCGACGATGCCCTGCACCACCGCGAGGCCGAGGCCGGTGCCCTCACCGACATCCTTGGTGGTGAAGAACGGATCGAAGATCCGGCGGAGCACCTCGGGTGGCATCCCCGCACCGGTGTCCTCGACGGTGAGCGCGACGCCGTTGTTGTCGGCGGCGGTGCGGATGCTGACGGTTCCCTCGCGCGGGATCGCCTGCATGGCGTTGATGACGAGGTTGGTGATGACCTGACGGACCTGCACGGGGTCGGCCTCGATCTCGGGGAGGCCCGCACCGAGCTCTCGTAGGAAGCGCACGCGCGGGTTCTCGCACCCGGCCTCGAGCAGGAACATCGCGTCCTCAACGATCGCGTTGAGAGCGGTGGGCTGCTTGGACGCGGGCGTCTGGCGCGCGAAGACGAGAAGCTTGCGGATGATCTCGCGGCCGTGGAGCGCGGCATCGACGATGCGGCGCAGGTCGGCGCGGACCTGCTCGGGCAAATCGGCGGCGCGGAGCGCGAGCTGCGCAAAGCCGAGCGCGTTGCCGAGCGGTTCGTTGAGCTCGTGCGCCACGCCCGCGGCGAGCTGGCCGATGGTGACGAGCCGGTCGGCGTGGCGGAGGGTGGCCTCGAGGACCGCGCGCCGCTGCTCGGTCTCGACGCTCGCGACGAAGACGCCGATCTGGTGGGCGACGGTGTCGAGCAGTGCGCGTTCCTCGTTGAGGAACGGGCCGGTCGGCGCTTGTGCTTCAATGTCGGGCTGCTCGGCGGGCGCGGGGATGTACCCGAGGGCGATGTCGCCGCGCTCGCGTCCGGCGATGCGGATGGGGGCGCGGATGCTGGTGGTGACCTTCTCGGCGGGGTCCGCGGGCCAGGCGACCTCGATGTCGTCGAGGCGGAGGCTGGCCATCACGCGTTCGGGGAAGCGGCATGCGCCGGGGAGCACGGCGACGACACGCGAGAGGCACTCTGGAAGCGAGCCGGGGCGCTCGGCGAAGACCGCCGCGACGTCGTACAGGCAACGCAGCTCCTTGATGCGCTCGGCGAGCTCGGAGACCGTCGCCTGCTGGGCGTCGGTTCGACTGGTTGGCGCGGCGTGCGGCTTCATCGCGTTGTGGGATGGTACACGCCGCGTGCGATTGACTTGGAGCGTCGATGTTGGACGGCAGCTCAAGTGGCAAATGGTGGGTGGCGATCGATTTCTATTACGACTGGATGGGCAGGCGCATCGGGAAGGTGTACCAGACGAGCACCAGCGACCCGGCCACCAGCGGGGGCAAGTACGGCCCGCCGATCCTCTGGCTGATCAATCGGGACACGCGGTACGTCTACGATGGCTGGATGCTCTCGATGAGCTACAAGACCACCGGCTCGTCGCTCGAGGACCAGTCGTTCGCCTGGGGGCCGGACCTCTCGTCCTCTTACGGCGGCGCAGGCGGGATCGGCGGGCTGGTGGCCTACAGCGACGACGAGCACGACGCGCTCAACCCCGCCCCGACCGACCCCGACTTCCTCGGGCCGATGTTCCCGATCTACGACGGCAACGGCAACGTCGTGAAGATGATCCGCTTCGAGAGCTTGGGCGGCTCGCCCGAGGTCTTAGAGGCACGCGAGTCGGCGAGCTATGAGTACGGGCCGTTCGGCGAGAACCGCAGCACCACCGGCGAGCTGGGCGCACCCGCATCGGGCGGCACGCACCAGGGACAGCGCAATCCGTTCCGGTTCAGCACCAAGTACACCGATGCGGAGACGGGGCTCGTCTACTACGGATACCGGTACTATTCCGCCAACCTGGGGAGGTGGATTAGCAGGGATCCGATTCAGGAAAGTGATTCAGCAAATCTGTTCGGCATGGTTAATAACGATCCGATCAATCAGGTTGACATGCATGGCCTTTATGCAAAGGACTTCCATTTCAGTGCGATATACTACTTGTTCAAAGCAAGATGTTACCCAGATCACATGGTCGAGTCAGTTGCCTACTGTTCGCAAGCGGTGGACAACCATCCAGAAACAGATCCGCTGAGGCTCGGGAGATGGGTCTGGTGGTTGGGCCCCGCACTTGCAAGACAGTCCATTAATGATCTTCGGGATTATCACTTTTGGGAGTCCTCGCCGAGTCGTGCGACGGTTCGAAACCCGCAGACATTGAGACAACGCGTGCGCCGCGCTATCCGCAACCGCGACATGATCGACGCTGGCCGGTGGCTTCATACCTATGCAGACAGCTGGGCACATGAAGGGTTTACGGCTTGGCCAAATGACAGGATTAACCGCCGGACAAGCTCGTGGCTAGGAGCGGGTGCTCAATTCATAGGACATGCAGACGCTGCCGAAGAAGGCCACGCGCCCGACAATCCGCATAACGCTGTAGGAAAAGCTCTTCAGGCGGCATTTGCAATATACGATTTGATAGGAGAGTACAACGGCAAGGACAGGCCTTGCAATTGCAAGTCTTTGCCACGTTGGAGAATCCGCACGGACTTCTACCGGAGGTTTAGCGAGCAAATGCGCGACGAAGAGACTCGATACCAACGGTTTAATGCTCTAATTAGCGTTCGATTTGGTCCAGAGCCGACGTACATAAATAACTATTAACATGATGGCACCAATACTAAACAGTAGTTTGTGGAGACGGCCGATTTTAAGTGGCGTGATCGGCGGGATCATTTCCCTCTTATTTATGGCCTATGCTTTTTCGCTCAATGTTACAGGACATGGCACAACATTAATATTGTGGGTGTATCTGGCATTTGGCATCGGTCTGGTAGCGATCCCGCTTGCATTTGCATCTGCGGCGGTCGCTCGGTCGTATCTACCTAGAGCGCTTGTCGTGGTTGTCATAGTGACGAGTCTTCACCTTTTGGGTGCCATTGTTGCTTATAACTCCAGTGACGTGGAGCGGTCCCGATTTAGCGGAATGGGTCGAAGCATTAAGCGTGAAGCAATGATGTTCGCTGCGTGCGTTGCCCTATCAGAGTGCGTTCCGTTCACAATTATTGTGGTTAGGCTTTCATTGGCGAGACGTAGGGAACATGCCAGCTAGCTTGAGCTCGCACGTGATGATTGCGTCTATGTCAGTGTCATTCGTCGTAAGCATTTGTAAGCCATATCCCAAATAGGTGTGGGTCGCAAGGCTGGGCGATTGCGGATGGACCGGTAGTGGATAGGAGTTCGATCGATACTTGATGCGATCGACCGAGTCTGGCCGTTGCTTCCGGCAATGTCAGGCGTTGAAATGCGGCTGGAGGCCAGCCGGTGCCTATGGATTGAATGATGTGCAAGTGTTTGCCGTCGCGCGGTAGAACGTGCGAATAGTCTTTCCGCGCAGCGGCCGCGATTTGGGAAGAACGTTGCGGTGGCCGGTGTGTCATCGCGAGCAATCTAGCGGCGTTGGCAGTTCTGACCCAGTGGTTCGCGGGCAATTATGTCTCACACGCCGTGAAGCACCTAGGTTCTGTCTGACGGATCATCCGGGGCGAGGAGGCGGAGGTATCGCCTGATGATGGCGAGGTTGACGAAGGCCAGGAAGCTGGTGGCGAGTTTGTCGTAGCGTGTGCCCACGCGGCGGTTCTCC
>JAEYNG010000205.1 GCA_023412695.1 Planctomycetota bacterium
CCGCCGACTATGCACACGGTGCCGCACTCCGCGCCGCCGAGGCCGCCCGCCAAGGCGCCCGTGGCGGCGCCGACATGGCGATGGACGCCGCGAAGCGTGCGATGGACTATGGGCGTCAGGCGCAGGACCAGGTCTGCGGCTTTGTCCGCGAGCGTCCGGTCTCGTCGCTCCTGATCGCCGTCGGCGTCGGTGCGGTTCTTGCCCGTCTCCTGATGCCGCGCCGCTGACACGGGGTGCATGTCATGATCGAGCGTATCGGACACATGATCGACGCCGCGACCGGGCTTGTTCAGGCCCGCGCGGCGTTGGTCATTTGCGAAGTTCGGAAGTCAATCGCTTCGGCGGTCGGCCAGCTGGCCGGATTGATCGTGGGGACACTCGGCGTCCTCATCCTTGTAGCGGCGCTGTCGATCGTGCTCGCGGAGCGCGTCGGCTGGGCCGGCTCGCTGGGGATCATCGGCGGCGCTTTCCTGCTTATCGGCGCTTCCGTCGTGGCCGCGCTCCGGAGCCGCGGGCGATCCATCAGCGAGACCGAAGAGGAAGCGAGGCGGGACATGCAGCGGAATCTGGAACTGCTCCGCAACGCGGGTGAACCGCCTCGGCAGGAGGCGGCCCCGCGGGCGGCGGGAGCCTGCGCGAGCGAGTCGTTCGGTTCGAAGGCCGAAGGGCTCCTCCACGATAAAAGGCTCCTCGCAAGCGCAGGGTTCGCGCTGCTGGCGATCCTCGGCCCGCGGCGAACCTTGAAGAGCGTCGCCGGGCTCGCCTCCGCGGCGGGCATAATCGCGTCCGCCGCGAAAACATGGTCGGCAGTGAAGGACGTTCAGTCCGCGGTGGGCAAGAACGGCTTTGCCGGGCCGCGCCACTCACGCGATGGCGAGCGCGTCGGCTCGGGGTTCGACTATTGATCGCGGCCTCCTAGATCGAGGCCCGCGGAGGTGGAAGGGGTATGCCGGGCCAAGCCGTGTCGTTCCTGATCATGACAATCGCGACCGCGCTCCTTAGCGGCCTTGCTCTGTTCACCCACTCACCACGCGTCCAGCAGGTGTCGCTCGAAGTGCTCTTCGTCGTTTCTGCGGCCACCTCGCTGGTGATCGCTGTCCGACTGTCGCTCTCACGGCTTGCCGACACGGCGACGGACTCGGCCTTCGACGAGACTGCGCCACTAAAGGACAACTGGGAGCCGTACTCCGGTTCGTCCATGAACGGCGATTCACGGGGTCATCACCGGACACTCACCGGCGAAACGAAAACTGATAGAGCGGCTGCTGTCACCAGCAATGTGAGGCAGCCTCCGACACCCGCGACGCGGGATTCCGTGTGAGCCTGATCACCAAGGAGTGAAACACATGACACGCAACCTACGCCTCGTTACCGTCACTACAGCCCTTGCAGTCTCCGCCGGAACCGCCTTCGGCCAGTCCGCGGCTCGTCAGCACGATGAGATGCGGAAGCAGGACGACATGCAGCTCAAGGCGCAGGCGTCCGGTCAAGGAATGGTGGACCTATACAAGGGCAAGACTCTTATCGGCAAGGATGTGGTCAACCCGAACAATGAAGAAGTCGCCGAGATCCAGGACTTCGTCATCGACCGGGGCAGCGGGCGCATCGAGCACGCGCTGCTCAAGAGCGGCGCAGTCCTCGGCATCGGCGGGAAAACGATTGCTGTGCCGTACTCGCGCCTGACGTTTGACGCGGCCAACGAGCGCTTCCAGCTCGACATGACCGCCGAGCAGATCGACCGTGCGGTCGCGTTCGTCCCCGAGAACTGGTCTGAGCTGAACACGACCACCTGGGCCGACAAGCTCGACCAGTGGTGGTACGGCGAGGATGACACCAATCCCGACGCTGACCTTGCTGCATTCAAGGATGGCGACCGCGAGACGATCGAGGGCACGATCCGATCGGTCGATCGGGCTCGCGGCGCCGGCCGGGGCGAGAACGTGACGGTCGTCGTCGAGACCGACGATGGCAAGACCGAGACGCTGACACTCGGGCCCTCGTGGTTCGTGATGGGCGACGCCGCGGCGCCGATGCGGGGCGACAAAATCAAGGCCGAGATCGTGCGTCCGCGCGGCGACACGGCTGCGCAGCGATCCGTCGTGTGGGCGGAGATCGACGGTGACCGCCTGGAGTTGCGGGATAATGAAGGTCATCCGCGTTGGCGCGTAGCCCAGACCAACGGCACGATGCGCGAGGCCGATCGCGACCGGGCCGACCGCGACCCTGACCATGCAAACCGCGACGATGCCGACCGCGACCGGATGGATCATGGCGACCGGAACGACCCCCACGGCGGCACCGCCGTTGCCGGGCGTCAGGGTGGCCGGCTGATGCTGCTGAGTGACTTGGTCGGCGCGGCGGCGATCACCGCCGACAAGACCGGCGGCGAGGTTCAGGACGTCGTCATCGAGCGATACTCCGGCCGGATCGCGCTGATCGGCTTCGATCCGAACGAGAACTTCCTCGGTATGGCGGATGAGATCAAGGCCGTGCCCTGGCAGGTGGTGCGTATCGGTGCAGACCGCAAGGTCCGGATCGACGCCGGCAGCGCTGCCCTGCAGGCGGCAGAGAAGCTGGCAGATGACGTATCGACCTACGAGACCGCAGGTCGCTTGGACCCGCTGTATACCAACTTCGCCGTCGAGCCCGTTCGGTTCGCCGCGCGTGACCGTAACGAGGCCCAGTCGCCGCTCGGCGACAACTGGGGCAAGGACGGCTTCTACACCAAGACCTTCCGCGACGGCGAAGACGCCACGGTGACCGGCCGCGTCGTCGGCATGCGGACGGCTTCGCTCCGCGAGGGCGCACCCGACGCCCGTGTGCTCCTGGTCGCGACGGAGAACGGCGAGCAGGCGGTGGTGCTCGGCCCCGAGTGGTATGTCAAGCGTCAGACCCTTGACGTGACCGACGGCACCCGTGTCACCATTGAAGGAAAGAAGGCGAAGATCGGCAGCCGTGAGTACGTCTGTGCTCACTCGATCAGCGCGGACGGCCGCGAGCTGACGTTGTGGGAGCAGGACCAGCCGATGTGGAACGGCCGGTAAAAGAACAAGCGCCCGTGCCGGCGAGAGTCGTCGCGGGCGATTCAACGAGACCATTCAACGCAGGAGGCGCCATGTCGGCAGGAACGCCAACCGGAACAGGTCGATGGTCAGCCGAGTTCCCTGACTCGGCTCGGCCGACCGGGAGCATCGCGCCGGGGGGTGTTCGGCGGCGGCTCCACGTGCCGCCGCAGTCCATGATTGGCTTGAATCGCACACGTCCGACCTTCCCACGTATACGTTCGCCGCACTATCTGCGCGTTGTGGTCGGCCTTCTGCTCGGCGTGCTGATGGTTGGAACTGTGCTGGCGCTGGCCCGGAGCGTTCAGACCGGGCTGCTCGCCGTGCTTGTTGGTGTCGCAGTGGTCATGCTTGTCAACCCCGTGATCTGGGCGGCCACGCTGCGTGCCGACGACCGCGATCTGCTGGACGGACTGGCCCCCCGTCGACATGGGGACGACGCCCGCGCATGAGTGGCGGGCAGGGATCTTCAGGAAGGATGCGCATGCCGACTGGCACATTGGTCATGGGGCTGTTCGTTGAGACCGCGGACGCCGAACGGGCCCTTGGCGGCCTGATGGCCGCGGGCTTCCGTCGTGAAGAGATCAGTGCGCTCGCGGCGGACCGACGCGCGCAGGCGGAGCTGGGGATCGAGAAACACAGCAAGGTCGGTGCGGGGGCGGCGATCGGCGCCGGCTTCGGCGGGGCGGTCGGTGCGCTCCTCGCGGGATTCACGGCCATTGGGGCGATCACCACTGGCGGCGTCGCGCTCGTCGCTGCAGGTCCGCTGGTTGCTGCGCTCGCCGGCGCGGGCGCCGGGGCCGCGGCCGGCGGGGTCGTAGGCGGGCTCACTGGGCTGGGCATCCCCGAGCACGAGGTGAAGTTCTACCGCGAGAGCCTTGAGAAAGGCGCCGTCCTGATAGGAGTGCGTTGCGAGAACGAGCGCGCCGACGATGTCCGCGGCATTTTCAAGTCTTCCAGCGCGTCCCGCATTACCACACAGACTGTGCAGCTCGATTCAGCCCCCGGGCCCGTCCCGCACAATGACAAGACCGCGACGCAGCCGGCCGCGGCCGCGTCCATCCCCACGGGGATGGGGATCAGCGCCGATGAGTGGTCGAGAGAGAGCCCGCTGAAGCGGCTCTTCATAGATCAGCTCCGCGATATCTATTACGCCGAGCACGAGCTGCTCGAGGCGCTCCGGCAGTTTGAGAGTACGGCCAGCTCGCCCGAGCTGGCGCAAGCATTCCACGAGCACCGTGACCAGACCCACGAGCACATCCGCCGTCTCGACTCCGTGTTCCAGATGATCGGCGTCCGGGCCGAGAAGAAGCGATGCCCGGCGATCACCGGAATCCTCGCCGAGGCACGCGAGCTGCTCGCCCTCGACGAGACCTACCCGCAGCGCGATGCCGCGATTGTCTGTGCCGCGCAGAAGGCCGAGCACTACGAGATCGGCACCTACGGCTGCCTGCGAACGTACGCCCGCACGCTCGGCCTGACCGGACCCGCCGGCCTGCTCGAGCGCACGCTCGCCGAGGAGTGGGACGCCGATCACAAGCTCACGGCCCTCGCCGAGTCCGGAATCAACCAGCTCGCAACAGTGGGGGCGGCCTGATCAAGGAACCGTTCAAAGCGGCCTTGCTCCCAGCATGCCGCTGACCCTTCAACACAAGGAGCTTCACAATGAACTGGGACCAGATCGAAGGAAAGTGGACACAGGTTCGCGGCAAGGTCAAGGAGAAGTGGGGCAAGCTCACCGACGACGACCTTGACGTGATCAACGGAAAGCGCGAGCAGCTCGAGGGCCGCATCCAGCAGGTCTACGGGCGTGCGAAGGACGAGGTCCGGCAAGAGGTCGACGACTTCGCCAAGCGTTGCAACTGCTGAGCGTTTCAGCAACACCGCAAGGTGTATTGCG
>JAEYNG010000253.1 GCA_023412695.1 Planctomycetota bacterium
CCCCTGCACCACACGCATCGGATCAAACTCCACCTTCGTGGCGTGCGCCATCTCCTCAATGATCTCCATCGCCCCGACGATAAACGCCGCCGCGCCAAGCGCCACGAGCATGTGCGTCCGCAGCCCCGCCGCGCGGCCTTTCCGCTCGCGGTCCCACCCGACCACGGCGCCCAGCGCCGCAGCCGCCCCGAGCCTCGCCGCGATCTCCGGCCATGTGTCCGGTGAGTCGATCATGACCAGAGTCTAACCGCGCCCGCTGATGCGGCGAGGAAAGCGGATGTTCACATGACGCCTTCAACACCGTCCCTGCAAAAAACGGAGGCACGTCTCCGTGCCTCCGCGTCAATCTCCGTTTCCTCTTGGACTGCCTTGGTCTTCCCTCATACCCCGCGCTTCAGCGCGTCCGCCTTGTCCGTCTTCTCCCACGTGAAGAACTCGATCTTCGTCCCGCGGTCCTCGCGCTTCACGCGGTCGCGGTACTGACCCGAGTAGCTCTTCCGGCCGAAGTGCCCGTGCCGCGCCGTCGGCGAGTAGATCGGCTTGCGGAGCTGCAGCGTTTCGATGATGCCCCGAGGTGTCAGCGGGAACACGCTCCGGATCGCGGCCGAGATCTTGGCCGGATCGGCCTTCTCCGTCCCGAAGCAATCGACGTACACGCTCGTCGGCTCCGCCACGC
Source organism: Planctomycetota bacterium (assembly GCA_023412695.1). Classification (GTDB taxonomy): domain Bacteria; phylum Planctomycetota; class Phycisphaerae; order Phycisphaerales; family UBA1924; genus JAHBXL01. The sequence goes on from JAEYNG010000253.1 coordinate 677, forward strand.
CGATCGCGTAGCTCAGCTGGATCTCGCACCGGTCCGCAAGGCCCGCCGCGACAACGTTCTTTGCGATGTAGCGTGCCATGTACGCCGCCGACCGGTCAACCTTCGTCGGGTCCTTGCCGCTGAACGCCCCGCCGCCGTGCCGGCCCATGCCGCCGTACGTATCGACGATGATCTTCCGCCCCGTCAGCCCCGTGTCGCCGTGTGGGCCGCCGATCTCGAACCGGCCCGTCGGGTTCACGTGGATCTTGATCCCCGGGTTCCACAGCTCGCCGAGCACGGGCTTGAGCACGTGCTGCACGATCTCGCTCTTGAGCTGCTCCTGCTTCTCGTTCCACACGGGATCGTGCTGCGTCGAGAGCACCAGCGTGTCGACCCGTACCGGCTTGCCCCCCCCATTCCCGTCATACTCGACCGTCACTTGGCTCTTGGCGTCCGGACGCAGACCGGGGATCTTCCCCTCGCGGCGGACAATCGCCTGCTGCTCGATCAGCCGGTGCGCCAGCTCGATCGGCAGCGGCATCAGGTCCGGCGTCTCGTTGCAGGCATACCCGAACATCATCCCCTGGTCGCCCGCGCCCTCCCGGTCAACGCCCTGCGCGATGTCCGGCGATTGCTTGTTCAGCGCGACCAGCACACCGGCCGAATCCGCGTCGAACCGCATGTCCCCGCTGGTGTACCCGATCTCGCGGATCGTCTCTCGCACCAGCTCCGGGATGTTCACGTACGTGTTCGTGGTCACCTCGCCGGCCACCACCACCAGCCCCGTGCAGCACAGCGTCTCGCACGCCACGCGGGAATACGGGTCGTCCGCCAGCATCGCATCCAGGATCGCGTCCGAGATCTGGTCAGACACCTTGTCGGGGTGCCCTATCGAAACCGACTCGGACGTAAACAGGCGGGTCATCGCGGCCATTGACAGTGCTCCATGACTGATTGATGCGTTCATCCGGATGGACGGATGGACCGTCCGCCCGGTGGACGGCAAGTGTAGCGGGCAACCTGCTTCGGGTCGGCCGGTCAGAGCCACCGGTAGATGAACATCCCGGCCGTCGCATGAACGATCAGAATCCCGAAGAAGTACGCCGCGGCCCAAGCCCGCTGACTGCCGATCGGCAGCCGCGCCCAGCGGTCGCGACGCCGCGAAAGCACCGCGATCCCGACCGCCAAAGCCAGCGTCGCCAGCCCGAACCCAGCCACTACCAGCGCGAACATTGGGTTCATCGGTGGCCGGAAGATCTGTTCCGCTACACCCATGAGGAAGAACACGCCGTCAAAGCCCGCAGCGAGTGACAATGAGACAATCGCCACGAGCCACGGACCGATCGTCACATGCCGCGCAACGACCCCGAGGGCCAGCCCGCTCCCGCACTCCGGGCAGATGGCACGCTCCAGCCCGCGCACCGAGTACCGGCAGTTCGGACACTCTGCATCTCGCCCCGCAATGAACTCAAGGAGCATCTCGTCGTCGTGGCTCATCAGTGAAGCGTATCGGATCGGCGGCTTTTCCGAGGGGCCCCTATCCTGCCACACCTATGGCCAAGAACGGGAAAAAAGGTCTGACGTACGCCACCGCGGGTGTTCAACTGGAAGCCAAGGACCGGTTCACCGAGTCCCTGACCTCCATCATGCGCCGCACCCACGGCCCGCGCGTCATCCCCAACCCCGGCGGCTTCGCCCGCCTCTTCCGGCTCGACTTCCACTCCCGCCTCTTCGCCAAGAACTACAAGGACCCCGTCCTCGTCGCCTGCGCGGACGGCGTCGGCACCAAGCTCAAGCTCGCCGCGGCCATCAACAAGTACGACACCATCGGCATCGATCTTGTCGCCATGAACGTCAACGACATGATCGTCCAGGGCGCCGAACCCCTCTTCTTCCTCGACTACATCGCCGTCCCCAAGGTCGACGCCGCGATGCTCACCGACATCGTCAAAGGCGTCGCCGAGGGCTGCAAGCAGTCCGGCTGCGCCCTCCTCGGCGGCGAGACGGCCGAGATGCCCGACGTCTACACACCGCCCGAGTTCGACCTCGCCGGCTTCGCCGTCGGCGTCGTCGAGCTCAACCGCGCGGTCGGGGCCGCCGGCAACGGCGGCAAGCGCGGGGGCGGCGAGCGCGTCGAGAAGGGCGACGTCGTCCTCGGCCTCTCCTCCTCCGGCATCCACTCCAACGGTTATTCCCTCGTCCGCAAGATCGTGGACGCCGCGAGGCTCGACCTGAACAAGGTCTACCCCGAGCTCGCGCACGCACCCGCCCACGGCAAGCGCCGCAAGCCCGCCGCAAACGGCAGGGCGCTCCCGCTCGGCGAGGTCCTCCTCACCCCGACACGCATCTACGTGGATTCGATCGTCAAGCTCCTCCGCGCTTACCGCGTGAAGAAGGTCATCACCGGCATGGCCCACATCACCGGCTCCGGCATGGAGGGCAATCTCTGCCGCGCCCTCCACAAGAAGGTCGACGCCGTCGTCCACCGCGGCTCGTGGCCCATCCCGCCCGTGTTCACCTTCCTCCAGAAGCACGGCAACGTGGACACCGAGGAGATGTACCGCGTCTTCAACATGGGCATCGGCTACTGCGTCATCGTCCGCCCCGCCTTTGCCGACAGCATCAAGGAACGCCTCGAAAGGCTCGGCGAGTCCGTCCACGTCATCGGCGAGATCGTCAAGGGCAAGGGCGACGTCCGCTGGGGCTGAGCCGCTCACCTCATTCGCCTTCCATCTCGTCTCCGTCCTCGCCCGCGGCCTCTTCCTCCGCCGCCACCGCGAAGTATGCGTCAATATTCACCAGCGGGCTGTACGCGCCGCCCGGCGATGAGCTCAGTGATCCTGTCCCGTTCGCCCCGTCCACCAGATCCTTGACCAGCTTCTCCGGGAAGCCCTTCTCCCACAAGTGCTTCAGCCGGCCGCCGTCGAGCGCCGCCCGCACTCGCACGGTTTCTTCGAGCGGCACGATATCCCCGACCGGCGATTGCCCGACCGCGCACACCCACAACTGCCCGAACTGCGCATCCGCCGGCAGCTCGTTCCGCGGCACGTGAACGACCAGCACGTACCGGTCCTCACCCTTTATCGGGATCGAAATCGCCGAGCTCAGCCGCCAGTACTGCCGACTCGCCGGGTCCATGTACCACGCGTGCAGCGTGCCGGTCCCCGGCCGCTGCTTCTCCCAGTGCTCCCGGAACGGCGCATCCGCGGCCACCGGCCAAGACACACTGCTCACTGGTACAGACCCGGTCCCCGCGGGAGGCAAACCGCCCACCCACGCCCCGCCGGTCCCCGGCACTGCAAACGCTCCACCGCCAGTTCCTCCCCCACCCGCGATTGCTTGCTGGGCCGCCATCGCCATCGCGCTGGTCATGCGGTTCGTCAGCCACCCCACCAGCAGCGTGCCCCCCGCCAATGCAAGCAGGATCACCAACGCGACCACCCACCCCATGCTGCCGCGCAGGTACATCTGCCCCTCGATCCGTTTGCCCTCGCTCATACTGCCGCTCCCTCCGGCATCGCCTCGAGCTCATGCACCGGCTCACCCCCGGCCGAATCCTCCCGGCCCTTCCGCGGCTTCATCGCCGCCGCCGCCGCACGCGCCACCCCGCGCGCCAACTCGTCATCACTCGTTCCGCGCACCGGCACGAACCACGCGCTCCGCTTCGTGTCCGCCATCACCCGTTCCCGCGCCAGCAGCCCCAGCACATCCACCTCGCCGCGGCCCATCTCGACGCCGCGCATCGACTCGCGCCACGCCCGCGCCTCGCGGCACAACTCCCCCATCTCCGCGCTCGGCTTCGATCCATTCACCTCGACATCCCCCAGCCACCGCACGAATCCGCGCTCGCAGCACATCAGGCGAGCCCATCCCGCCCTTCCGCCTCGCCACACAACCAGGAATGAGAACTCGTCAAGCCTGCCAACACGCAGCCCCGCAGGTCCCGCGAGTTTCGCCAGCCGATCCGCCCGTGCCTTGTGCCGCGCTGCGCCCTCGAAGTCCTGCGCCGCCGCGCACGACCGCATCGCCCCCTCCGCTTCCTCGACGCACGCCGGCATCCCCTCTCCCGCCGCCGCCTCGACCGCCGCGCGCACCCGCGCGCGGTACGAATCCATCCCCTCGCTCCCGTCGCACGGCGCATCGCACCGCCGCATCTCCTTGTACGCGCACGCCTGCGCCCGCGGCGCGAGCACCAGCAGCCGGTGCTCGCGGCACAGGTCAAACGCATCGATCATCCGCTCGATGAACCGCCCCGCTGCGTCCTTATCAGCGAACGGCCCGACGATCGTCCCCTGCGCGTCCCGCACCATCCCCTTTGGTGTCACCGTCGAGCGCGGCGCGACCGCTCCCACCGCCAGATCCGTCTTGCTCCATTCCGGGAACGCCGCCTGTGGATCGATCTGCGCCCACCACGACCGCCACCGGTCCGCGACCAGCTTCGCCGCGTGCGGCATCAGCTCCCGTGCCAGGAGCAGATACACCAAGTCGGACTCAAACGCCGATGCGCACGCCACAGCCCGCACTTCGTGCACGATGCTCCGCACGTCTGCCCCGGCCCGAACACCCTTCTCTGCCGGCGCAAGCTTCCGCCGCGCCAACGCGCGGCAGTTCCCCGTGGCCGCCATGAACACCGGCCGCTCCCCCCCGCCGACCATCACGACCACCCCGCGGCACGCCGGCAACGCCAGCGCATCCGCCACCGGGTCCTCGCCGATCACCGCTCGATGTGTATAGAAACCCTCCGCCCGGTCGCCCGCGTGCACACTCGATGGTCCGCTGCGCGCCATCGCCGCTCCGCTTGTCCGCGGCCGCCGCGGCTCACCCCGCCTTTGAGTCGCCGATCGCCATCCCGGAGATCCGCGCCTCGAACGTGAGCTTGGAGTTGGTCACGCCCTGCACGTCACACACAAACCCGCGGCGTGACCACTTCACTTCTTGGCACAGCAGGTACAGCTCGTCCCCCGGCACGACCGAGTTGCGGAACGAGCAGTCCTCGATCCGCGTGAACGCCGCGAGCAGCGGCTTCTCCTGCCGGATGTTGTACAGGTACGCCGCGAGTTGCGCAGCCGACTCGACCATCAGCACGCCGGGGTACATGGGCCGCCCGGGGAAGTGCCCCGGCACCCAGAACTCGTCCGCCTTGGCAATCTTCAGCCCGACGCTCTGGCGATAGTCCGGGCTGATCCACACGATATGGTCCAGCAGGGCCATATCGCCCCGGTGCGCGTTGATCTTCGCGATCTCCTCGCGGCAGCAGAGCCGCCGCGCGAGGTCGACCGGCTCGAGATCGAACAGAAGGCCGCTCGGGCGGGCCGTCGCCGCGGCGACCGCGCTCCCGTTCCCGGCCGCACCAACCTGCCCATCTTCACGCACCTGAGCCGACGCGCCGGTCATCCCGAGGCTTCCTCCTTCTTCCGCTGATCCAGGACCGCCTGCCGCACTTCCTGGGCAGCGTTCTTGATGTCCTGCATCGCCTGACGAACCCGTGTCCCCGCCGCCCGATTGCCGCCCTCGCACTTGGCGATGTCCTCTTCAACCTCGGCGACCAGCTTCTTGATCCGGTCGAATGCTTCCACGTGGACCTCCAAGGTGTTCAAATGACCAGTTTCAGACCACTGGAGTATAACGGCATAACTGCCCAAGAACTGGGAATACCCAAACAGATTCCGATTCAGTGAATAATCGTCATACACCGTCCCCGTCGATCCACCCTTCGGCGATCAGCGGCCGCGTCTCGCCATAGCAGTATGTCGTCATCCGCTTGATGGGCGGCGAGTACATGTGCAGCGTGATCAGGTCCTTCCCCGGGGCCTGCATGTTCGCGACCTGATGGATGTCGGCATCTTCCGCCGCGCAGATATACCCGGGGTCCATCTTGTTCGCGACCACCGGGCACAGCAGCCCGGAGGGCGACAGTTCGAACCGGATCTCTGTCCCCTGCCCCTCGACAACCTTGAACGCACAGCTCGAGCCGTTGTGATCATGGATCGTCGAACACTGCCCGCTGCGCCAGCAAAGCGCGAGAAGTTCGTACCACGGCGACGAGCTGATCGTGTTCCGCTTATACCCCCGCGTCCCGAAGACGCAGAATGGCTCGATGTCCGTACGGGTGATCGATACCTTCTTCAGCAGGTCCGACAGCACGTCAAGGTCCGCGCGCCCGGTCAGCGTCTCGAGATAATCGACCAGCGGCCGGAGCTTCGGCGTGATCAGCGCGGTCGGGGCCTTGCGGGCGGGAGTAGTTGGCGCGAGCGTCGTCATCGTTCAATCTCCCGGGAACACCCTTGAGCCTACGTTCTGGCGGCCGGACAGGCCACATTTTCGCCGGAGAACTTACACCGCGGCACCCTCCGCCCACAGCGCCTCCGCCAGATAGTCGTACTCCGCTATCGAGTTGTACAGCTGTCCCGAAACCCGGACCCACCGCCGCTCGCTCCCCAGAGGGAAAACCACGATCGGCACCTGGATGCGCCACTTCTCGATAAGCCGGTCCTGCAGAGCGTCGTGGTGACGGGTCGGGATCGCCGCCTCCTCCGCGGTCCTTGACCGCAACGGGACGGTCGCGATCGAGCCGACCATCGACTCCGGCACCGGCGGCTTCGCCCGCAGCCAGCTGCACAACTGCTTCCTCGCCGCGAGCGCGGTCTCGCGGTTCCGCCGGCGGATCTCCCGCCACCCGCCCGGCACAAGCCGCTCCATGAACCTGATCGCGGCGGGGATGCACAGCATCGCGCTCATGTCCGCCGTGCCGGTGTAATCGGCCTGAAGGCGGAACTTCGACCGATCCGTCCGCTTCGAGTTGTAGCCGTGCGAGATTACCAGCGGGTGAAACCCCTCCCGTTTGTCCTCTCGCACGTGCAGGAACGCCGCGCCCTTCGGCGCGCACATCCACTTGTGGCAGTTGCCGGTGTAGTACGCGGCGTTGACGCGTGAGATATCAAGCTCGATCATGCCCGGCGCGTGTGCGCCGTCGACGAGCGTGTCAATGCCGCGGGCGTCGAGCTCGCGCACGATGCGCTCGACCGGGAAGATCACGCCGGTCGCGCTGGTGACGTGGCTGAGCAGGCAGAGCCTCGTGCGCTTCGTCACGCCGCGCAGCACCGCCTCGACGATCTCTTCTTCCGACCGGATCGGGAAGGGCACCTCGGCAACAACGACTGTCGCGCCGCTGCGCTGAGCCTCGAACCGCAGGGCGTTGTTGCAGGCGTTGTACTCGTGGTTGTTTGTCAGCAGCTCGTCGCCCGGCGAAAGCCGCAGGTTGCGCATCACCGTGTTGACGCCCATCGTCGCGTTGGTGACGAACGCGATCCCCTCGTCGTCGGCGTTCACAAACCACGCCAGCGCGAAGCGGGCCTCGTCGAGCAGGTCCTCGAGCTCGTTGACGATGAACCGGATCGGCTCGGCCTCGAGCCGCGCGCGGAACTCGGTCTGCCTGGCGAGCACCTCCCGCGGGCACCCGCCGAACGAGCCGTGGTTGAGGAAGACGAGTCCCTCTTCAAGACCCCAGTGCTGCGCGAGCGGGCTCCGCGCCGGCAACGCACGACCAGCGCCATCTGCACCGTTCACGAGGCCTGCCTCCTCTCCGATCAGCCCTGGATATCCAGCGAGCGGCCGACCGACACCGCGGTGGCCGCGGCATTCTTGTCGGCCGGGTGGCGATAGAACGGCAGCGCCGCGCCCGTGGGCCGTGCCTCGCCGGAGGCATCGAACGACACGCCGCCCGGCACGACGCCGGCGACAAGCTTCTGCAGGTTCGAGTCACGCAGCGGACCAGCGCCCTGATCGCGCATCACCGGCTGGACCGGCTGCACGGGCGTGGTCACCGCGCGCTGAACGGGCTTGATTGGCCCGACATTTCCGCTGCCCTGCAGGCCGTACGCACGGGCGATGTGATAGGGGTTCGTTGGGAAAGCACCGGCAGTTGCGCTGTTGATGGTCATGGCTTATCCCTGCTATCGACCGCCGGCTGCTTTCCTTTTCACCATGTAACGCGTGCGGACCACCCGCTGCGCAACTTTCGCGCTCACGCCTTCACCACTTCCTCTACTTCCTTCTGCACGTCCGGCTGCACGTCGGACGGCTCCTCCTGACCGGCGAGCCTGAAGACGGGCGCCTTCGGACGGACCTTGATCTCGACACCCGATGTCGCCGGCCGCGCCGCACCGTACACGCGCGGCTCGGGCGCGAGCGCCGGCCGCTGCAACAGCATGCGCATCGCCGCACGTGACCTCGGGTGCGCCACGTGCTTCGTCCGCTCGCTGCTCAGCAGCTTGAACTCCCTAAGCAGCTCGCCCAGCCGCGGCTCGTTGAACGCGTGCGGGCGCACGGCGTCGCGGTAATCGGACAGATCCACGAACAGCCACAGATGCCCGCCGGGGCGCAGCACGCGGAACATCTCGCGGATGACCTGCGCCGGGTCGTTCACACTCGTCAGGCAATTCTCACAGATGACCAGGTCGGCCGTCGCGGACGGGACCGGCAGCGACTCCCCCACTCCTTCGACGATCACGACACCGTCCGCGGCGGCGGGGCTCAAGCCCTCCTCGACGAACGCGCGGGCCAACGGGTCGATGGCGACGGCCCGCTTCCACCCCTTCCTCGCGGCCGCGACCGCCGGATACGGCCCCGGGCCGACCTCTACCACCGACCGCGCAGCGCACCAGTCGTCGATCCCGCCGGGCTGGTCGTCGGGCGGGAGTTCAAGACACTGTCCCAGCCGGAGCAGTCGATGCCGTTGCCAGCGGCCAAAGAGCACATGGAACGCCTCGCCGTGCTGCCTCTCCGCGCCGCCGCCGCGGATAAACCACCGCCAGTACTCGAGCTCGCGGGCAAATCGAGACGCATCGATGCGGGTCGCGTCGAGCCGGGCCTCCAGACGGTCAAGCCGTTCGTGCAGGGGCATGACGCCCGGACGCATAGCACGCATCACGAGCTTCTTCATCAAAGCTTGAAGACCGGCCTTTGGCGGCGTGGACATGGCCGAAGTGTACACGGCGCGACCCCGGAACGACGGTTTTGTAAGCAGGGCAGGGCGTTTCATGCTATGGTTCCGCACATCGCCGCCACGGACCGGCGGCGATCCAGCGAACGAGGGAACATATGAACACCGCCGCGGGCGACAAGCCCTTCCCCGAGTCCGTTCAGCCGATGCCCGACCGCGAAACGGGGTTGATCAAGGACGTGAAGTCGCTGAAGAAGCGAATCTGCGACGAGGCCACAAGCGCGGTGGGGATGCTCGAGGCCGCGCTGGGCGCGCTGTGGGAGCTCAACTGCGACGCCGCGAAGACGGTTGTGGAGCGGGATGCTCGGATCGATCAGGAAGAAGTTGCGATCGAAGAGGCGGTGTTCCGGGTCATGACGCTCAAGCAGCCGGTGGCGCGCGAGTTCCGCGCCCTGGCGTTCATCCTGAAGGCCAACAACGACGTCGAGCGTGTGGGCGATCACGCGAGCTCGATCGCGAAGGCGGCGGTGAAGCTATCCAAGGCCGCCCCGCCGGGCTTCAACTGGCCGACGTCGCTGCTGGAGCTGGGCCAGCGCGTGCCGATGGCGTGCCACGCGCTGCTGCGGGCGTTGATCGACGAGGACGCGGAGGCGGCCAAGGCGATCGTGGTCGGCGACAAGTCGATCGACCGGCTGACGCGCGAGCTGTTCGACGAGACGGTGAAGTTCATGCAGACGTTCCCCAATGCGCACGCCGCGGGCCTGCTGATCTACCGCATTGGCCGCGAGCTCGAGCGTGTCGGCGACCTCATGACCAACATCGCCGAGGACATCGTCTACCTGACGACCGGCGAGATCATCCGGCACGAGAAGAAACGCCTGCGGGCGGAGATGGGCGGCGGGGCCTGACGGAGCGTCGCTCATGGGGCTCGCGGGTCTGATCGTTCTGGCGTTAATCCCAACGGTCGCACTGGCCGGCCTTGTCCTGTTGGTCTGGGCGATCCGCGGCAGGCTGGTCAGCACGCATCCGCACTGCCGGCGATGCAGGTTCGATCTCGCAGGACTCGCGATCGGCGACGACCAGGCGCGGTGCCCGGAGTGCGGGGCGGAGCTCTCGCGGCCGCGCACCGTGCTCAATGGGCTGCGAAAGCGGCGCACGGGATTCGCCGCGCTGGGCGTGGCGATGCTCCTCGTGCCCGGTGCGCTGGTGGGATTCAACGCGTACGCCGCCGGACGGCCGAACATCCACGCGTACAAGCCGGACTTCTGGCTGATGCTGGAAGTGAACCGCGGCAACACCGGCGCGATGGGCGAGCAGCTGCAGGAGCTCCTGAACCGGATGCAGAGCGGGCAGCTCAGCGAGTCGGACGCCACCTCGCTTGTAAAGCGAGCGCTCGAGGTGCAGG
>JAEYNG010000288.1 GCA_023412695.1 Planctomycetota bacterium
CCTTTACACCAAGCATCTTCGCCGCCGCCGCGGTCCGCTTCATCTCCTCCGCCGCCCGTTGCCGAACGCCCTCGGGCTCGCCATCCCCCCACACATCCGCCGGCAGAATGGCCTTGTGCCGCCGGTCGATGTCGTCGCACACCGCCTGCCCCACGAGGTGCGCCGAGATCGCCCAACACTTCAACCCGTGCTTCGCGAGCAGTTCGTGCCGCGATGCGCAATACGCCGCGCCGTCCTTCCCGACCGCCCTCGACACCTCGAAGTGGTCCCCCCAGCACGCGAGCTCCAGCCCGTCGTACCCGAACCCCTTGGCCTTGGCGGCCATCGTCTCCAGCGGTAGATCGGCCCACTGGCCGGTAAACAGCGTCACAGGTCGCGGCATGCGTTGCCTCCAGCGAAAGCCGCAGCGTATCACAGTCCGCCTCCTCGCGGCACTACGATCCGCCGAGATGTCCGCCGCGAACCCGCTCCCCGTCATCGACCTCGGCCGCATGAGCTACGCCGACGCGTACGCCCTGCAGCAGTCGCACCACGCCGAGGTCCTCGCCCTGCGGGACAATCCCGAATCACTTGACCCGCCCGGACGCATCCTGCTCGTCGAGCACGATCCGCCGGTCGTCACCATCAGCCAGCGCACGGACGCCCGCCAGCACCTCATCGCCACGCCCGAGCTGCTCGCGCGCCACGGCGTCACCGTCGCCGAGACCGATCGCGGCGGCGACATCACCTACCACGGCCCCGGCCAGCTCGTCGCCTACCCCATCATCGATCTCAACGCCCACCGCCTCCGCCTGCACGACTACATGCGGCTGCTCGAAGACGCCGTGATCGACACGCTCGGCGCGTTCGGCGTCACCGGCCAGCGCGACCCCGGCGCAACCGGCGTGTGGGTGAGACCGTCCCCCGACGCGCCGACCGCCAAGGTCTGCGCGATGGGCGTCCGCGTCCGCCGCTGGGTGTCGATGCACGGTCTCGCGCTCAACGTCACGACCAACCTCGATCACTTCAAGCTCATCGTCCCCTGCGGCCTCGCGGGCCGGCCCGTCACGAGCCTGCGCGAACTCCTCGGCGACCGCTGCCCGGACATGCCGCGCGTGCAGCAAACACTCGCGTCCGCTCTGAACAACCGACTTGAGACCGCGCGCTCAAAGACCCTCACCGTAGAAACGAAGCAATCGCAGAGCTGATGCAGCGGTCGCGGATGCGGCCGCGCGCCATTGTCCGCCTGCGTCCTCCGCGTCTCAGTGGCGCACGCCCCGCTCATCCCAGCTTCAGGTCCGCCTTCACTTCCTCGGTGATGTCGCTCCCCTCAGGCGCAACCGTCACGGGCCGCCCGAGAAACGCCTCGATCAGCCGCTCCGGGTCGGTCGTCTTGATCTTCTTCTCCGCCGTGCGCGACGCGACAACGTGTGTGTACCCCAGCCGCTCCGCGATCGCCGCGGCCGACGTCTTCACCTCTTCAAACGCATCCACATATTGCTTCGCGACAAAGTCGGAGTACTCCTGCTGCGCCTTGCCCCGCAGAAGCGCAAACTCGTTCCGCTTCCGCTGGAATGTCCGCGCCTGCTCCTGCGCCGCCTCGTCTTTCGGGTCCGCATCCTTCAGCTCGTTCTCCATCGCCAGCAGCTCGTCCTCCAGCGGCTTGAGCCGCTCGCGGACCTGCTCCTCCAGCTCCTTCCGCGGCGTCTCGAACCGCTCGCCCGCCACCAGCTTCTCCACGATCTCGTACACGTCGCACGTCGCGATCTTCGCCGCGGGCGGCTCAGCCCGCACCGGCGATGATGCCGATGCCGTCGCCGCGAACTGCGGCCGCAACGCCAGCACCACGCACGCGATCAACGCTCCATAGACAAACAGCCGCTCACTGGTCTTCATGTGTGTTCTCGCAGTCCCCATTCCCTTGGCGGATTCACCGCCATCATGCGTCCGGAGGGTATGCTTGCCTCACCCTTCAACCCCCGGCGGCCCCACACTTCTCGTCCGCCGGACCGCCGCTGAAACGGAGCCCCCATGCGCGACCCGCGTCTCGACAAGCTCGCCGATGTCCTCGTCCGCTACTCCGCCCGCGTAAAAAAGGGCGACCTCGTCAGCATCCAGGCCGAGCCCGTCGCGATGCCGCTGATCGAGGCGATGTACGCCGCGGTTCTCCGCGTCGGCGGCAACCCCTTCTGGGTCCCGCGCAGCGAGACGCTACACGAGCTCATGCTCGCGCACGGCACCGACGAGCAGATCACCTATCTTAACCCGATGGAGCTGCACCGCGTGCAGACCGTCGATGTCCATTTCGGCTTCTGGGCCGAGGTGAACAGCCGTTACCTCAGCGGCATCGACCCCGCGAAGATCGCCAGGCACCAGTCTGCCCGGAAGCCCTGGTTCAAGGTCTTCATGGAACGCGCCGCCAAGGCCCAGAACAACGAGCCCGGCGGCCTCCGCTGGTGCGGCACCGCCTACCCGACCGACGGCGCAGCTCAGGACGCCGAGATGTCCCTGCGCCAGTACGAGGACTTCGTCTTCAACGCCGGCCTGCTCCACCTGCCCGACCCCGTCGCGGCGTGGGAGCAGGTCCACATCCGTCAGGAGCGTGTGCGCGAGTACCTGCAAGGCAAAAAATCGCTCCGCTTCCGCGCTCCGGCGGGGAGCGGGCACGACGGCACCGATCTGCGCGTCGATGTCTCCAAGGGCATCTGGATCAACTGCGCCGGGCACGAGAACTTCCCTGATGGCGAGGTCTTCGCCGGGCCGACGGGCGTCGATGGCCATGTGAACTACACGTACCCCGCGGTCTATCAGGGCCGCGAGGTCGAGGGGGTGCGGCTGGAGTTCAAGGCCGGCCGCGTGGTGAACGCGAGCGCGAAGAAGAACGAGGAGTTCCTCTTCAAGATGCTCGACCAGGACCAGGGCGCGCGGAACCTCGGCGAGATCGCCATCGGCACGAACTACTCGATCAAGGGCTTTACCAAGAACACGCTGTTTGATGAGAAAATCGGCGGCACCTTCCACGCCGCGGTCGGCGCGGGGTACCCCGAGAGCGGGAGCACGAACGAGAGCGGCCTGCACTGGGACATGGTCTGCGACCTGCGGTCGGGTGGCACTATCGAAGCCGATGGCGAGGTCTTCCACAAGGATGGCGTGTTCATGGCGGGTAAGGCGGGTTGGCCGGGGAATGAGTAAGCAACAAGCCGGCGAGAAAGCTCATCTCGAGACCTTGGCTGAGGCCCGCTCCGTGGCCACCGCCACCGGTTGAGCCCTGCATCCGAAGCATCATCTCTCGATGTGGCATCGATCACGCGAAGCCAAAGGCGACGCGGAGCAAACTCTCGCTCTTCTAATCTGCGTTTATCTGCGTACATCCGCGGCCGCAACTGCTCTGTCGTTCGCACCAAGCCGCGAAGCGGCACACGTCACGAGCTTGGGGCGGAAGCCGACAATCGCCCACGCGGTCTGCCGATCCGTGTGCATCCGTGCCATCCGTGGCCGGCCTTCGCCTTTCCCTCGACACCTCCCATCGTCGAGTTTTACACTCCGCCCGCTCGGCACTCGCTCCGCCACGCCCACGCCAACCGTGGTACGCTTTCCCCTGCGTGCCGCCCGGCACCCCATGGCCCTGAAACCAGTTTGACCGCTCGCCGAACGAGGAACGTTCGGCATCGCCCGTCGGCCGATCGCGGCGTGGTCGCCAGTGCGTCCCGGCCCGGGCCCCACAGGGAGGTTCTCATGAATCGACTCTTCCGTAACGGTCTGTGCGCGTTCGTCGCCGGCGCGGCCATCTCCGCCGCCGGCGCATCGGCAGGCGTGCTCGACGCCGCGGCCCTCGCGCTGCCCATCGTCGCCGTCGGCCAATCCGAGCCGATCACCGAGGACGGCGTCATCGCCGGGACGATGGACATCACCTTCAACACCCGCACCAACCTCGACACCACCGGCGACCTCAAGCCCGGCTCGGCGGCTATCGGCGCAAAGGACGTCTACAAGCTCGACCTCCGCGTGGCGCAGACGACGCGGTTCTTCGGCGAGATCACCCGTCAGCCGAACCTCTACACCAAGACGCTGGCGCGCTCCAAGCAGAACGCCCAGCTCGGCTTCAACATCAACCTCCAGGTCCTCAACCCCAAGGACCTCAAGCAGTCGCGCGACGTCGGCAAGTGGGTCGGCACCGTCCCCATCGACACCGCCAGCGGCGCGTTCGACCTCGCCGGCGGCGCGGCCCAGCAGAGCCCGCTCCGCATCGCCATCGACACCGTCGGCCGACAGTCCGGCTTCACCGAGAACTTCTCGGGCCGCCTCGTCGGCAAGGCGGAGAAGAAGGAAAGCCTCGCGTCCTACACCTTCAAGCGCGTCGTCGGCGACAAGACCGTGCAGGTCGTCGTGAAGAAGAGCGACCCGATGCGCTTCGACAACATCCGCCTCGCCAAGGGGCCCAGCGAGAACTACCCCCCCACCACTGTCAACGGCCGCCTCGACTATGACTACGAGACCGGCAACTGGTACACCGACGGCATCCGCTTCACCTACAACCTCGACGGCAAGGACGTGACCGACGTCGTGACCGGCTCGATCAAGTGGGTCGAGGACCCGGACCGCGCCGCCAACGGCAAGGGGTACTACGACTTCAACCTCCGCTGGAACGAGGAGGCCGCGAAGGGCACGGGCGCCGGCACCGAGGCCGACGCCTTCGCCAAGATGAGCGACGAGGACGCGTTCTTCGCCGTCGATAACTCCATTCCCTGCCTCACGGGCCGTATCAGCTACGTGGACACCATGTCCGGCGGCAGCGACCTGCCCTCGTCGAGCAAGGTCACGTTCAACCTGAACGCCAACAAGCTCACCAAGCAGCAGATCATGAACTTCCATAAGCTGTGGCTCGTCTGCGTCGGCCCGACCAACGACGAGTAATCGACGCCTGAAACCTCACGGGGCGCCCGCCTGACGGTGCGCGCCCCGGTTTCGTGTACGCTACGGGAGGAACACGGAGGGGGCAGAGCAAGCAGAGAGCAACAGAGAGAGTCGAAAGAGAATGGGTGTCTAAACGTCTTCGGTTGTCTTAAACGC
>JAEYNG010000311.1 GCA_023412695.1 Planctomycetota bacterium
CCCTCGAGTTTCAGCGGCAGCGACCGGATCGTCCGCACGTTCGCCGTGACGTCGTCGCCCTTTGTCCCATCGCCGCGCGTCAAGGCCTGCACCATCCGCCCCTTCTCATAGCGGATCGACATCGCCACGCCGTCGATCTTCGCATCCGCGATCAGCATCACCCCCCCGCCGCCCCCGCCAAACAGCCCGCCGCCACCGCCCCCATCGAGCCCCTCGACCACGCGCTCATGCCAATCCAGCAGGCCGCGGTTGTTGTCGTGCCCGAGGCTGTACGTGTTCTCGATGCTCATCATCGGCACGGCGTGCCGCACGGTCAGGAAGCCGTCGATCGGCTCCCCGCCCACGCGGTGCGTCGGCGAATCCGGATCATCAAGCTCCGGGTGCTCGCGTTCGAGCTGCGCAAGCTCGGCGAGCAGGCGGTCAAACTCGACGTCCGACATGATCGGCGCGGCGTGCGTGTAGTACGCGACATTCGCGCGCTCAAGAAGCTGTCGGAGTTCGGCTGCACGGGCGGCTGGTGTGGGCTTTGACACGCCGACATCATACCGAAACCGGTTCCCCCACCAGCGACAACGCCCGGCTGTCCGTGATCCGGCACCGCGCGATCCGCCCCACCAGCGACTCCGCCTGCGCCGCTCGCTCCGCCGGCAGGTCGATGTGCACGATCAGGTCCCCGTCCGTCCGCGCCGAGAGCTGCACGCCCCGGCCGGCCTCCCCCGCCACAGGCGCCTCATCCTCCGACAGCGGCGGCATCGCGCACGCCGTCGGCGTCTCGTGCATTGCCTCGCCCGAGCCGAGCGGCCTGCCACCGATCGTCAGCGCAATGCCGCCACCCCCGCCGTGCTCGTTCGCGGCGGGCTTCGCCGCGCGGGCCGCTCGCTTCTCCTCACGACGCGACAGCCCCTCGATGAACACGTCCATCGTCATGCCGATGTACTCCGCCCCGACCTCCGCGCTGATCCGCTGCTGCAGCGCGAGCAGCTCGTTGTTCCGCCGCCGCTTCACCGCCTCCGGAACATCATCAGGCAGCTTGTCATACGCCACCGTTCCCGGCCGCGCCGAGTACTTGAAGATGAAGCAGTTCTTGTACCGCGCCCGCTCCAGCAGCCGCGCGGTCGCCTCAAAGTCCTCCTCGGTCTCCCCCGGGAAACCGACGATGATGTCGCCCGCGACCGCCAGCGGCCGGCCGATCTCCGGCTGGTGCAAAAATGCCCGCGCCCGATCGAGGAACTCAAGATACTCCTCGACCGTGTACCCGCGGTTCATCGCCTTCAGCTGGCTGTTCGAACCCGACTGCGCCGGCACGTGCAGGTAGCGGCAGATCCGCGGATGATCTCGGATGACCTGCAGCACATCGTCGCCGAAGTCGCGCGGATAGCTCGTCACGAACCGCAGCCGCTGGATCGCCGGCACCTCGTCGTGGATCCGCGCGAGCAGGTCCGCGAACGTCGTCACGCCCGCGCCGCGGAACGGATCGGCCCGGTGTCCGCCCGCATAGCTCCGCCCCTTCTGCGGCTGAACGACGCCGTTGACCGTCACCGCCGCGCCGTGCTCGAAGCGGTAGTGGTTCACCGTCTGCCCGAGCAGCGTGACCTCGATCACCCCCGCATCGGCGAGCTTCTTGCACTCGTCGATGATGTGCTCCGGCGGGCGGTGCACCTCCGCGCCGCGCGTGAACGGCACCACGCAGTACGTGCAGAACTTGTTGCACCCGCGCGTGATGCGCACGTACGCCGAGCCCTTCTTCCCGCCGTCCGCATCGTCGCCGCCCGCGGGCGACACCGCCCGCGAAAGGTCGAGCAGCTCGAGCGTGTCCTGGGCCGCGGCGAGCGTCCCCGACCGCCGCGAGGTGCTGCCCTGCAGCGCGACCTGACGCGCGGAGGTGACCGGCTCGGCCTCTTCATCCGCCAGGAGCGACTCGCGCGTCCGCACCGCGTTGTCGAGTAGCCCCGGCAGCTTGTCGAGCTCGCCGGGCCCGCAGAGGATGTCCACCACCGGCATCCGCTTGATCAGGTCCTCGCCGTCGCGCTCGGCCATGCACCCCAGGACGCCCACGACCACGTGCGGCTCGCGCTGCTTGCGCAGGCGGTCGATCCCCAGCCGCGACCAGACCTTCTGCTCGGCGTGCTCGCGGACGGAGCAGGTGTTGTACAGGATCACATCCGCCGTCTCCGGCTCCGAGACAAATCGGTACCCCATGGCGCGCAGCTGCCCCGCGACGAGCTCCGAGTCGAGCTCGTTCATCTGGCAGCCGAACGTCTCCAAATAAACAGACCGTGGGCGCATGGGCCGGGATCATAGGTCGCCTGTTTTTGGCACCCGTTCACTTCCTGCTGTACCCTTCCTCTACACCCCGCACGCAGAGGCCCCCGCCATGCTCAGCACCCGCGCATCAGCCCCCCTCCTCATCGTGGCGGCTCTCCTCGCCCCCGCCCGTCCCTGCCCCGCCGACGGCCCCGACGTCATCGTCGGCGACATCACCGGCGCAATGCGGTACGCCGCGGTCGGCGACATCTCGGCCTACTCCTTCGGCGCGACCTCCTGCAACATCGGCACCGAGGATGCGCTCTGGATCGTCAACACGCCCGACCACCCGCTCGTCCATCAGGCGATCTACCGCCTGATGAACGGGCGGATCGAGCAGCTCGGCCAGTCCTGGCTCAAGCACACCTTCGGCACCATCGACAACGGCATCTGCGGGACCTGCAACGGCCACCTCGGGCAGGTGCTCGGCGTCGGCTGCTCCGATCCCTACCTCGCCGGCCAGAACGGCGACCGCACGCTGCTCGGCCCGAAGTGGGAGGTCAACGCCACCACCGGCGAGTTCCCCTACCCCTTCTCCAGCCCGCCCTACTCCGGCTCGATCGCCCGCCGCCTGCAGGTCCTCACGAGCGAGATCAAGCCCTCGCTGAACCCCGGCGCGGTCTACTTCGCCGAGGTGCAGTACATCTCCGCCGATGAGGCGCAGGCCGGCAACGGCCTGAACAACGCGAGCTACCGCCGCATCAGCTTCCCCAGCCCCACCGACACGCCCGTCCTCCACGACAGCGTCGTCCGCATGGAGCCCGCCATCAGCGCGTGGAAGGCGATCGACCCCGCCGTCACGCTCGTGAACGCCGACTACCCCGAGCAGGGCCTCGTCGCGCGGTTCATCGTCGCGGCCAAGGCCACCGACCTCGGCAACGGCGCGTGGGAGTACGAGTACGCCGTCCGCAACATGAACTCCCACCGCTCCGCCCGCGCCTTCTCCGTCCCGCTGGCCGAAGGCGCCGCCGTCACCGCCCCCGACTTCCGCGATGTCCGCTACCACTCCGGCGACGGCATCGACGGGGTCAACTTCAGCGGAACCGACTGGACGCACGCCGCGGCGGACAACCGGTGCTCGTGGACCACGCAGACCTTCGCCGAGAACCCCAACGCCAACGCCCTCCGCTGGGGCACCATGTACAACTTCCGCTTCCGCGCCTCCGTCCCGCCCATCACCGGCGAGGCCCGGATCGACCTGTTCCGCGAGGGAGATCACGGCGAACCCTCGTTCGTCCTGGTCCCCGGCCTCCCCGTCCCCGCCGACGCCACGTGCGCGGCCGACTTCGACCAGAACGGCTCGCTCGAAGTGCCCGACATCTTCGCCTACCTCGCGGCGTGGTTCGCCGAGGACCGCGCGGCGGACTTCGATAACAACGGCCTGCTCGCCGTCCCCGACATCTTCGCGTTCATCGCGGCGTGGTTCGCCGGGTGCGACTAACGGCGGGTACAACCGGCATGAGGCCATGCGTCGCAAATTGACAGCGGTCGATCCGCCCGCGCAGGGCGCCACTCGCGGCCGCGGAACATGCGACTTGAGCTGGCGAGATTGAATGTGGCGTCATCGCCGTCTCGGTGAGATCGGCGTCAGCCGTCGTCGGCAAAGCCGGTGAGTATTGCGACGTTCTCGGCTTTCACGGGATGTCGGATGTCGGATGTGAGAGGCGAAGAAGGAGGAGAGGTAGAAGACGGAGAAGAGGCAGTAGAAGAAGCGGTAGCCCCCACCGCCGCCTTCGGCGGCACCTCCCCCACGGGGGAGGTTGGAGAGGCGGCCGCAGGTTCGATAGCGGTTGTTGTTGCGGGATCGGGTCCGGCGATATGCGGCTGCGCCGCATCATTGGGCAGAAGCCCGATGCGACGAGAGGCAGGGTCGATGCCACGGGGGGAAGGTGGAGGCAGAGAAGGGGAAGGAGAGGAAGGAAAGGCAGGAGCCCCCACCCCCGGCTCCGCCCCCCCGCTCGGCACCTCCCCCTTGGGGGAGGTTGAGAGTGCGGCTGGCGGAGCCGATGCGTCACGCGCGGTGTGCGCATCGGTGATGGTGTCGTGGACCTTCTCGATCAGGCTTTTGCGGGGTAGCAAGT
>JAEYNG010000319.1 GCA_023412695.1 Planctomycetota bacterium
GCCGAGGCCGCCGCACGCGACGTCGAGCTCCTACGCCAGCTCGCCGCCGCGCTCATCGCCGGCATCGGCCAGGCCGGCCGGCAGTTCGCCCAGCGACACGCCGAGCGCTTCGCGCCGACACAGATCGAATCCGCCGCGAAGATGGCCAGCGCCCGCGGCCTCGCGGACCTCATGCTCTCCCACGAGGCCAAGTGCTGGCGCAAGTACGTCGAGCTCGCCTCCGGCAGCGACGCCCCCGCCGTCGAGCGCGAGCTGCTCAGTGCGGTCGCCGCGTTCGCCGACTCCCTGCTCAAGGGCGCGGGCGGAGGACGTTCATGACGCTCCACGAGTCGTGCGAGCCGCTGTTCCAATGGGGGTGCAGGGTGAACCGGGCGATCCGGAAGGGCGTTGCGCCGCCCGCTGCGTGCGCCGCCGAGGAAGCCCGCCGGACCGTCGCCCACTGCGCCGAGGCGGCCCGCGGCGCGGGCCTCGCCGACGACTTCGCGAAGATCGAGCCCGTGCTGCTGTACTTCGCCGACGCCGTCGGCCGCACGCTCCCCGACGGCGCATCCTGGCCCGCGCTCGCCGCTGAGAAGGGCCTCGACGACGGCAAGGAAGAGTTCTTCGACCGCCTCGACGCGGCGTTGCGCGACCAGTCCCCCGGCGCGCAGCAGACCCTCGCCGTGTTCTATACCTGCCTCGGACTCGGCTTCACCGGCTGGTACGCCGGCCAGCCCGACGTCCTCCGCCGCAAGATGCAGGACGTCGCCGGCCGTATCCGCCCGCTCATCGACGCCGATCCCACCGCCCGCGTCACGCCCGAGGCCTACGAGCACGTGAACACCGCCGACCTCACCGAGCCGCCCTCGCGCCGCCTCGGCGTCGTCGTCATCGCCGCCGCGGGGCTCGCCATCACCCTGCTCATCGCCAACGCCGTCGCGTACGTGCAGAAGCGCTCCGAGCTCAAGTCGAGCCTGGACACGATCATCCAGGCCGCCGACCCGGGGGCGACACCATGAGCGGCTTCGCCTCCGCGATCGCCCGCCTCCCGCGCGGCGCACAGATCGGCATCCTCGCGCTGGTCGCGATCGTGCTCGCCGTCATTGCGGGCATGATCGGCGGCGTGCTCGCCGCGATGACCGTGCTCGCGGGCGGCGCGCTCGTCGCCGGCGCGGTCATCGCCTACCGCGCCTTCCTCCACCGGCGCGACGAGCGCCAGGCGTCTCCTTTCGCCGGACTGCTCGCCGGCTCCGCCGCGGGGCCGACGCGCATCGCCGAGCCCGCGCGCCGCGCCCGGCTCGACGAGCTGCGCAAGAGCTTCGAGAGCGGCATCGAGAAGTTCCGCGCCGCCGGCAAGAGCCTTTATTCCGTCCCGTGGTACGTGCTGATCGGCGAGCCCGGCTCGGGCAAGACCGAGGCGATCCGCCACTGCGGCGTCGGCTTCCCGCCGGGCCTGCAGGACGAGCTCCAAGGCGCGGGCGGCACGCTCAACATGTCCTGGTGGTTCACCAACCAGGCCGTGATCCTCGACACCGCCGGCCGCCTGCTCTTCGAGGATGTCGAGCCCGGCTCCACCAGCGAATGGCAGGAGTTCCTCAAGCTCCTCCGACACTCCCGCCCCAACTGCCCCATCAACGGCCTGCTCGTCGTCATCCCGGCGGACTCGCTCATCCGCGACACCGACGACGCAATCGATGCCAAGGCCGCGCGCATCGCCTCGCAGCTTGACGTCATCCAGAAGTCGCTCGGCGTCCGCTTCCCGGCCTACGTCGTCATCACCAAGAGCGACCTCATCAACGGCTTCCGCGAGTTCTTCGACCGCACCGACGACCCTCGCGCCGCCAACCAGATCCTCGGCTGGAGCAACCCCGACTCGCTCGATGCGCCCTTCCGCCCCGACCTTGTCGATGCCCACCTCCGCTCCGTTGAGCAGCGGCTCGTCAAGCGCCGCTTCGGCCTGCTCATCGACCCGGTCAACACCGATGACGCCCGCAAGCCCCGCATCGACCAGGTGGACGCGCTCTACGCCTTCCCCGAGAGCCTCTCTCGCCTCGCGCCGCGCCTCCGCCGCTACATGCAGCGCATGTTCGTCGCGGGCGAGTGGTCGGCCCAGCCCCTCTTCCTCCGCGGCATCTACTTCACCTCCGCTCTGCGCGAGGGCGCAGCGCTCGACGCCGACCTCGCCGCCGCGCTCAACGTCTCCCCCGACAAGCTCCCCGAGGGCAAAATCTGGGAGCGCGAGCGGGCGCTCTTCCTCAAGGACCTCTTCCTGAACAAGGTTTTCAAGGAAAAGGGTCTTGTCACCCGCGCCGCCGATACCGCGAGCCTCCTCCGCGCCCGTGCCGCGACGCTCCTCGGCGCCGCCGCCGCGGGCCTCGCGCTCATCACGCTGCTCACCTGGCTCGGCGCCCGCGGCCTGCAGCATGCCGCCGTCGAGCCCGCGCAGTTCTGGTCCGCCGTCGCCGCCACGATCGAGGCCGGCAGAGCCCCGAGCGTCGAGCCCGGCCGTCCGCCCTACCGATTGCCTATCGTTTCCAAGGCGATCGTCACCGACGAAGACTTCAAGTATCGCGGCGGCGAGGGCGCCGACGCCTCCCTCCTCCGCTCGCTCCCCATTGACGCCGACGCACGCCGCATCGGCGCGTTCCACACCGCGCTCTCGCAGCGCGCCGCCGAGCGCATCGCCGTCCCCCTCGTCTTCTACCCCGCCGCTGTCCTCACCGGCGACACCTCCGGCAGCCTGCTCGAGACGGACCGTCTCGCGGCATGCCGCGCTGCATTCGAGGCCGGCGTTCTCCGCCCGCTTGTCGAGGGCGCGGTCGCCCGGCTCGAGGCCGACATCGCCGCGGGAAGGCCGTGGACGGAAGACTCGATCGCCGCGCTCGAGCAGATCGTCCGAATCGAGGTTGACCGCGCCGCGCCCGGCCGCCAGAGCGCGGCCTCGCCCGTGCAGATCGAGCCGCTCCTGCGATACGTCCTCAGCGGCAACGACAGCTTCCTCCTCGGCGGCGCGGCCGACGACGCCCGCTCGCTCCAGCGTCTCGCCGATTCCTTCTACGCAGGCGACGCCCGGAGCAACTGGCCGCCGCGATCCATTGCCGTCGATCGCTCGGCCTTCATCGCCGGCGCGATCGAACAGTTCGCCGCGTCGCTCGACCCCTCGAACCAGTCCGCCGCGGGCCCGGCCGGCCGCCTCATGGCAAGCCTCGAAGCCTTCGGCGCAGCCGAGTCCAATCTGCTCGAAACACTCGAATCTTCACCCGTCGGCGAATCGTGGCTCACCGCGTTCGACGCCGTACGCACCGTGGCGACACAGGCGACAACGCACCTCCCCGTACTCGCCGGCCGCCGGCTCGAGCAGGCCGTTGCGCAGGACGCCACCAGCGGTGCAAGCCGTCTCCGCGAAGACGCCGAGCGTCTGGCCGCGCTGCTGCAGTCCGGCGCAACCGCATCCCCGACGCTCGCCCGGTCGCACGAACTGCTCGACGGCGCGGTCCGCTCCAACTCGTCGCGCCGCATCAATCTCGACGCGTTGTCCACCCGCGCGAAGAAGCTCGCCGATGCGCACATCGGCACGGGCGTGGAGCCGCTGTTCGCCACGCGGTTCAAGGTCTACGAGGCGATCGCGGCCCTCACCGAGGGCGCGGCCGAACCCGTGCCCGCGTTCGCGCTCGGCGAGGGCGCGCCGATCTTCGCGGAGCTCAATGAACTCGTCACGGGCACGCGTGCGTCCATCCAGTCGATCCGAACCGCGAGCGATCCGCGATTCGCGCCTGTCTGCGCCGCCGCGGTCGACGCCGCAACCGCTGCCCGACGCACCGCGATCGCCCGCGCCTGCCAGGTCGGGTCGAGCGTCACCGACCGCACGCTCCTCGACGCCGCGCAGCGCCTCGCCGATGCCGATCCCGTTGCCGCCGAATGGCCCACGCTCCCTCCGATGGCCAGGGCCGGCGGCCGCATCGAGCCCGCGCTCATGCCCGCCGTCGCCGTCCCCGTGCTGAACGAGTCGTGGCAGATCGCCGCATCCGGTGCAGCACCCGGGGACGCGCTCCCCGCGGCCGCAGCCATGTTTTTCCGCCGCTACACCGACGCCTGGACCAACGGCCTGAGCGGCGTCATTGCGCCGGAAGTGCGAAGCTGGCCCGAGTTCCATCGCGAGCTCACCGCGCTCGGGAGCGCGGAGTCGATCCGCCATTCGCTCCGTTCGCACGCCGCGACGCAATCAGCCGCCGCCCGCGAGTTGCAGTCGCTGATCACGACCTCGGTCCTTCCGAGCGACGCCAAGCCCGCCGCCGAGCGTCTCACGCGCGTCGCGGCGTCCTCCGCGGCCGCCGTCGAGAGCCCCGCGCTCGACGCCGCGTTCGACCGCATCCTGCGCAACTGGAAGAGCCTGAGCTCGGACCCCGCGGAGGCACGTCGGCAGTTGATCGACGCTGGACGTGCACAGGCGGGCGTCGCCGACTTCGTGGTCCCCACGCTCGTGGAGCCGTCGGAACTCGACCTGTTGACAGGCTGGTGGCGTTCACTCACGCTGAGCGCGGCCCGCTCGCTCGCCCAATCGCTGCAAGGCAGCAGCGCCGCCTCCGGGGGGCCGTTCGCCAAGTTTCCGCTCGGCAAGTACGTCCCCGGCGCAGAGCAGCTCACGCCCGCGCAGGTCGTCGAGGCCCGTTCGACTCTTACCGCCGATGCCGCGCCCTCCATCTCCCGTGGCATCCGCGACAGCGACCTCGCCGCTGCCCTCGAGCAGATCGCCGCCGCGGGCAGCGCCGCCTCGTTCGACCGCGCCCTCCTGCCCGTCCTCCCCGAGCGTGCCGACGACCGTATCGCCTGCACATTCGAACTCGTGCCGGACAACGGCTTTGCCTTCGCCGCCGTGCGCATCCGGCAGCTCGGGACCGACGCCCGCTCCGTCGCCGCGTCGGGCAGCGGGCCGGTCGCGCTCGGCCGGATCGACTACCCCGGCCCGAGCGTGCAGCTCGAGTTCCTCGCGTCGAACACGCCCGATGCGCAGCCCGTCGCCGCCGCGAGCATCCCCGGCCCATGGCTCGGCTTGAGCCTCATCGCCGCCAGCGGCGGCAAGCCCGTCGCCGCTGCGGACGCGCGTCTGTGGGAAGCAAAGCTGCCCGTCGAAACAGCGTCGGGCGTTCGGAACATCACCGTGCGTATCCGTTTCGAGGACCGCATGCCCCCCGGGCCCGGAAGCTGGCCACGCTAAACTGCCACTCGTGTCCCTTCACCGTCCGCCGGAGGCGTCGCCATCTCCAGCTTCTTCAAGCGACTGTTCACCGGCTTCTCGTCCGCGGCCGCGACGACCGTCTCCCTCGGAGCGTTCGGCAAGCACCCCGCGTTCGACGACCACCTCGAAGACCCGGGGTTGAACACCGCCGCGCTCACCGACGCGCGGCGCATCCTCTACGTTGACGCCATCCGCGCGAACATCGACGCCGGCACGTGGGAGCGGCTCGAACCCGCGCAGCGTATCGACGACTTCGACCACGTCTTCCTCTGGTCCCTCTCGACGCGCGACGACATTCTTCTCCCCGGCCGCATGCTCCCCAGCCGCGACGCCAAGGGACGCGACAAGTACCCGCTCGTGCTCTGCGCCGAGCTGCGCTCCCCCGACGCAGCCGCCGCCGTGCCCACCGCCCTCCGCCGGCTCGACACACTCGGCGAAGAGTGCGCCGGCCTCACCGCTCGCGAGGACTTCATCGCCGCCCTCGATGGTGCGCGCGCAAACGCCGCTTCGATCCTCTTCCTCGGCGACCAGGCCCCGCCGGTCGGGGAGCTCGTCGCTTCGTTCATGAACGTCGGCCCCGCCGGCGCAGAGGGGCTGGCCCGCTGCCTCTACGCCCTGCAGCGAGAACTCATGCAGGGCGGCGAGCGGCACACGGCCGGCACGGGGCACGTCCGCCTCCCCGCCGCCGGGCTCGGCGATGCACAGACCCTCTGCGCATGGCTCGCGCTCATCCGCAAGTGGCTCCCCGAGCTCCGGGGTGTGCTCCTCATCAAGCCCAAGGGCCGGGACTGGGTCGATGCCCTTGTCCCGATCCCCCTCCCCACGCAGCTCGCCTGCATCCGCACCGACACCTCGCTCGTACCGCTGGCGTGCGACGTGCCCTACAACCTCGACCCGCAAATGATTCAGAAAGCCCGATCCCTCGCGGCCTCGCTCATGTAGGAAGCTGATACGCACGTGCACACACGACCCTTCGTACCAACCACGCGCCGCGTCAGAGCGGCACTGTTCGCCACCCTCGCCGCGGCGTCGTGCCTCACCGGCGCGCCGGCGTTCGCGCAAAGCGAACAGCCCGAGGCCCGGCCCGCAGCGGCAGCGCCGCTGACATCCTCGCAGGCGATCAACGACGCGTGGACGTCGTGGCGCACCGCGCTCGAGGCCCGCGCATCCTTCCTCGACCCCCGCGAGCTCGAAACCCGCCTGAACGAGTACAAGGCGTGGCTGGCGCAGCTCGACGCCTCCGTGCCCGTCGCGGCCACTGTCCCAGCCGATGCGCCGCAGTGGCGCAGGAACATCGCGGCCGAGTACACCGCCCGCCGCGAAGCAGGGTTGCGACAAGTGCTCGCCCGCGTCGAGCCCCAGGCCCCGATCCTCGATGACCCCGCGCTCAACGCGGCCATCGACACGCTCAAACGTGACCTCGCCTCCTGGCAGCGCCGCGTGGAACTGCTCGCCGCGGACCTCGCGACCATTGAGCAGAACCTCGCCCTGGCCCGCTCGCTCGACGAGGGGAACACCTCCTCGACCCGCACGATCCTGGAGAAGTGGATGCGTGAGGGGCTCACGCGCCAGCCGGGCCTCCGCGCCGCCATCGCCCCGATCCTCGACCGCGTGGAGACGCTCGAACGTGTCGAAACAACCGCCGGGACCGGCGAGGTCCTCCGGGTCCTGAGCACCACGCCCGACGACCGGCCCGCCGTCCTTTTCGCCGCGTGGCGCCGGCTCGCGGCCCGCGGCCAAGCCGCCTGGCCCGCCAATGCCGACGAGCTCCAGACCGAGGTCGCCCTCCAGCCCGTCCTTTTGGCTGCCGCCAGCCGCGTCCCCGACGCAGACCGCGCCGCCGCGCTCAAGGAAGAGGTCCGGGCCGAGCAGGGCCGCCGCCTGACCCGCCTGCTCAGCACGGTCACAGACGACGCGACCATCGCCGTCGCCGACGAAGCCATGACCACCCTCGGCGTCTCGGAGCAAACCCTTGACGGCCGCATCCGCTACAACCTTCTGTTGAACCGCCTGAAGAGGGCGGTCTCGCGCGCAGGAATCTCAGACGACCAAGCCCGCGCCGCGGCCAAGACCTTCGTCGACTCCGCCCGCTCCATTCCCGGCGGCATCGCCTTCCTGACCGGCGCAAACTCCGTCGTCGCGGCGGTCGACGCGGTCGCTGGTGGGCTCACGCTGTCACCGGCCACGGTAGACCCCACCCGTTTCGGGCCTTCGGCCGCCGGGCTCGGCACCCCCCTCGAAGACGGGCCATTCCTCGTTTTCAACATCCCCTCCCGTTCCGGGGTGGCCGCGGCATCGCTGCGTTTCGTCCTTGTTGGCGAGGGAAAGTCCGCAGCCTACATCACCACGCACGAAATCACCGTCGGCCAAGTCGCGGCCATCCTCGCCGCGGCCAACGCAGAACGGCTGCTGCCGGAAGTGCAGCCGATTTTCACGCAGCTTGAGGATTCGCGTCGTGGCCCCCGAAGTTGGGTGTGGACACATGATCAGTTCGACGTGCCGCAGATCGCGCCCGCGCCGACGTGGCTCTCGACATCTGCCGTGTTGGGGGGAGTGACTTACCCAGCCGACCAACTGCCCGAACCGCCGACGGCAGACACCCCGATCCAGCAGTTCCGCGCGGCTGCGACGGTGTTCGTGGCGAACGTCGCGGGGTGCAGGCTCCCCACAACAGGCGAGTGGCAGGCGTTGCTGAACGAACGGGCTGGGAACGAGCGTCGCGAGCTCGCCAATTTGAGGGATCAGTCTTGGCGTGCGTTCAAAGAGCACATGGTATCCCTGAAACAAGCGGGCCGAATGGCGGTCGATCCTCTTGATGGCGTGTTCCTCGCGGCCGGCGCGGCGGTGCCGGGAGAGGAATCGCACCCGTGGAATGATGGATGGCTGTGGTTTGCGCCCACGGCGGACCCGCAGACGGCGGAGACTTCGCACGTCATCGGCAACGTGGCGGAACTGACGACGACCAGGGCGTGGACGTTGCCGGAGAACGCCGCGGACATCCCCGGATTTGTCACTCGGAACGTCGGCGAGCTGCGGGTGATCGGCGGTTCAGCGTTGTCGGACCCGGCGTTGGACCCGGCTAAGCCGCTGGAACTGGATGCGATCGACGCGCTGGAGGGGTTCGCGGATGTGGGCTTCCGGCTGGCCTTTGGCGCGGCGCTGAGCGAACGGCCGAATGAGCGTGTGGGCCAGCACCTGTCGGAGGTCCTGACCCCGACGCCGTACCTGCGGCCTCGGTAGCGCGGGCGTCGTCCACCGGGAACGAAGTTTCGGGGCGGACTTGACGGGGTGGAAAGCCCCCCGGTACGGTGTGCCCCGCGGATGAGCCAGTTTCGCGCTCGATGGCCATGGCAGCCGCGGCGCAGCAGTCAGGCGTGCGGGGTCTGCGCGAGCGCGGACCCCGGAGCAGGAGGCGGCATGCACGAGCAGTTCGGGCGTTTGAAGAACAGCACACCACTCGCTTTGCGCGCGCAGCGCGTGCGGGCGGTGTGGGCGTTGGCATCGGTGGCGGGGCTGGCGATCAGCGGCCACGCGATGGCGCAGCAGCAGCCCGGGCAGTCACCCGGCGAGCCGCCGCCGGGACAGCCGCAGGTGGTGTCCCCGGGCGAGCCCGGCGAGATCGCCAAGCCGCAGCCGCAGGCGCCGCTCGCCGATACGGAAACACCGTCGTACCTCGTCGGCGTGTTCCTTGTCGAGTTCGACCGGCCGCACCCCGGCTACCCGTCGCCCGAGGATCTGCTTCAGGCGACCGTCACGCTCGGACGCACGGATGACGGCTACGTCGCCCCGTCGCCGGATGTCGAGACGGTGACGTTCGCGCTGATCGACGTGCCGATCATGCCCGCGGCGAGGTACACCTCGAGCGCGCTGGCGATCGTGCAGCGTGCGATCGTTGACGAGATGAACGCCTTCGGCATCATCGGCGTCACGGTGATGCCGTCGGAGCGCGAGTTCGCGCCGCCGGAGGAGGGCGACCCCGACTGGGGCAAGGACCTTCGCAAGCCCGGGCAGACCGCGCTCACGCTGGTCATCCGGACCGGCATCGTGTCGGAGGTACGAACGCTCGCCAACGGTGACCGCATCCCGTACGAGGATCGCATCAACAACCCGAGGCACGCGTGGATCCGCGAGAACGCGCCGGTCGTGCCGTACACGATCGACGACCAGGCGAGGCGCGACCTGCTCCGCAAGGACCTGCTCGATCAGTATGTCTTCCGGCTGAACCGCCACCCCGGCCGCCGGGTGGACCTCGGCGTCTCGGCGGGCACGGAGCCGGGCACGATCGCGCTCGACTTCCTCATCACCGAGAACAAGCCGTGGCTGGTGTACTTCCAGCTCTCCAACACCGGCACCGAGTCCACCTCGGAGTGGCGTGAGCGGTTCGGGTACATCAACAACCAGCTCACCGGCAACGACGACATCCTCAGCCTCGACTACGTCACCGCCGGGTTCGACTCGTCGCACGCGCTGATCGCCTCGTACGACTTCCCGATCGCCGGCGACTGGTGGCGGCTGCGTCCGTTCGCGTCGTGGAGCGCGTACGAGGCCTCCGACGTCGGCTTCGCGGGCGAGGAGTTCGAGGGCGAGAACTGGTCGATCGGCGCTGAGACCACGGCCAACGTCTACCAGTACGGCGAGACGTTCGTCGATCTGTTCGCCGGGCTCCGCTATGAGCGCGTCGAGGTGAAGAACAACGCGGTCGATATCGAGGGACGGAACAACTTCCTGCTCCCGACGGTCGGCGCGCGGCTCGAGCGGAGCACCGAGATCGCCTCGACCCGCGCCGAGATCGGCTTTGAGTTCAACCTGCCCGACGTGTCGGACACCGACAAGGACGAGCTCGATGCGCTCGGGCGTCTTGACCCCGATGACAGCTGGCTGGCCTTCCAGTGGGACCTCTCTCACTCGATCTACCTCGAGCCGCTGCTGTTCCGCAATCGCTGGGAGGACACCGGCCCGGGGGGGCTGCCCACGCTGGCGCACGAGCTTGCGCTCAGCGTCCGCGGGCAGTATGCCTTCGACGCGCGACTGGTGCCGAACTACGAGCAGGTGGTCGGCGGTCTCTACACCGTCCGCGGCTATGACGAGTCGATCGTCGCGGGCGACACGGTGGTCGTCGCGAGCGCGGAGTACCGGTTCCACCTGCCGCAGGCCCTGGCGTATGACCCCAACCCAGGCGAGCTGTGGGGCCGGCCGTTCCGCTGGCGTCCGCCGCCGCCCGACGGCCGCGCGGGCGGGGGCGTGGTGCGGAAGGG